>JACDHS010000147.1 GCA_013820875.1 Verrucomicrobiota bacterium
ATAGTTTGGAGGACTGAAATTGCCGATTTTAGTGCTCCAAAATAGTTTGGAGGACCTCCATCGCGCCTTTTTTTAACCCACTCCATGCTGGAACTCCCTCCAGCGAAATGACTTACGACCTTTTGAGGCTGCCCTTCTTCTGTTTACGCCCGGGAGAACTAGAATCGGGACTCCTCATCCTCTTTGATTTTCGGTTTTTCTTCGGACTTCTTCTCTTCAGCCTCTTTTTCTTTTGATTTACTGATAAGCGGCGTTTTGGCTTCCACTTCTTTTAACAATTCCCGCGCTTCTTCCGGGGTGCGAACGACTCGGGGACGGAGGAAAACCATCAGTTCGACTTCACGGCTGGTTTTGTCCTTTTTGTTGAAGGCCCACTTCAATAATGGGATGTCTCCGAGAATCGGCGTTTTGCGCAGTGTGTCGGAGGTTTGTCTCTGAATAATTCCGCCGAGCACTAATGTTTCGCCGTTCTTGGCGGTCACGTCAGTTTTGAAGTTGCGCGTATCGAAGATCGCACCACCAAATAATGTTTGGCCGGGCACAATGGCCGAGGATTCCGCACGGATTTTCAGGGCGACATCGCCTGAGCTATTGATGTGCGGGGTGACTTCCAGAATAACACCGACATCCCGGTATTCGAAATTCTGCGTGGTTCCGCCCAGTGCCGGATTATTTTGCGCGATCAATGTTGGCACCTGTTGACCGACGAACAGTTTGCCGAGTTCATTGTCGGCAATGTTGATCTGTGGTTCAGCCAAAACGGTGGCACCGGTGGTTTTCTTCAGGAATTGAACCAGGAAATCCATGCTGATGGTGCTGTCGAGCGTGCCACTGCGCAAACCGATCAGAGCGGAGGTAATGGCGGACGACTGCGGACTGTTCACAGTTGTGTTCCCGCCGAATCCCTTTTGATAACGACCAGTTGTGCTGGCGAGCAATGAGTTGTCGAAATCGTCTGCGGTAAAGGTTTTGCTGCCATCGGGGGACCAACGAACTCCAAGTTTGTCCAGGAAATCGCTGGAAACTTCGAGAATCTTGGCTTCGATCAACACCTGGGCAGTCGGCGCATCCAATTCCTCCACCAACTTCATCACCTGTGGAAGGAAATGGACATTCGCGGAAATCATGAGGGAATTGCTGCGATGATCGGGGACAACGCGCACCCGTCCCACGAGATCGCTGGCTGTGCGGTTGACAGTGCGACCGTCCGAGCCGCGGGTGTTCTCGGGTTGTCCGCCGAGCCACGGGAAATAGCCGTCCTCTTTGGCTTCCTGTTCCAGCTCGAACTTGGCCCTGGCCGAACTGTTCTGCTGTTGAGGAGGATTAGGGTTGGACTGGGAAGGCTGCGCCGTGGGTCGCAATGCCGGCGAACCGCCTTTTGCAAAAAGGATGTTGATGTTATTCGCGACAGTCGCTGCTTTGGCGAATCTCAGACCGACGCGCATCGTTGTTTCACCAGCATCGGACGGAACATCCAGTTGCTTGATGACCGCTTCAACGGCCGCCAGGTTCTCCGCGGAATTCGCAGTGATGATCAAAGCGTTTGCATGCGATTCGCTGGTGACGCGGACTTTTCCGTGAAGCCTGCCGACTTCGCTGCCCCCGGAGGATTGCCCCGAGCTGCCACCATAGTAGGGATTCCAATAGCTGCGCATCGGCTCTTTTTTCAAGAAGAGCTCGTTGAGAATATCTTCGATATCACCAGCACTAACATATTTGAGCGGATAAATCTTCGGAGCAAGGCTGTCGTCCTCGACAGCTTCATCGAGGGCTTCCACCATCCTGGTGATATTTTCCATCTGGGCCGGAGGCGCCTGGACAATGATGGTATTTCGACGACGATCAGCAACGACGTTTATTTTTTTCGTGTTCTTGCTCGAACTGGACATGCCTGAGTAATAGAAAAACGGGGATCTCTGTGCGGTATCCTGATCCTGGTTTAGCTCCTGCAACTGCTTGGCGACATCTTCTGCGTCGGCGTTCTTTAGCGGAAAGGTGCGCATGACCTTTTCCTGCGCATCTTCTGTGTCGAGGGTTTCTACGAGCCGTTGGATGCCTCGGAAATTTCCCTCGCTGGAAAGGACAATCAACGAGTTGGAACGATCGTTGGCTGAGACTTCGATGATTTCTTTCGCACCGCCATCCTTCACTGCTTTGCCGGACATCTTTTGATAAAGTGGGCCGACCTCTTTAGCCAAATCCTGCGCGCTGACGTTTTTCACCGGGATCATGCGAACCGCGACGTCCCGGGGGGCATCGGCATCCAATACATGGATCAGATCTCCGATGACGGCGATGTTGTCGGTGTAATCCGTGACGATAAGCTGGTTGGCGCGCTCATCCACATCGGCGATCGCTTTTTCGGAGAGCAGCGATTTGATTTTGTCTTTTACATCGGCGGCCTGCATGTATTGAAGCGTAAAGACCTTCACGAGACGTTGCCTGCCTACCGGCATCTCCGCCCGATTTGCTCCGAGCAATTCGGGACTGAGCTTTGGCTCCTGCCCTTCCGGAACGATCATGATGGCCTGGCTCGATTCCACCACGCTGAAGCCTTCCAGCGCCAGCGCGCGGAAGACAAGGTTGAGCGCTTCGCGTTGCGGCACTTTTTTCGAGCCGACAATGGTGAGCTGACATTGGACCTTTGGATGTTTGACAACGCTTTTACCGGTGGTCTTTGCGAGCCACTGCACGATCATGTCTATGTTCGCTCCCTGGAAACTTACCTGGATGTCCTCGGGCGCATCCTCTTTCGGGGCCTCTGGACTCGGTGGAGTCTCCTTGCTCGCAGATTCAGCGGTGGCCGCTTCGGGCTTTTTTGTTTCCTCGGATTTTGCAGATTCCGGAGCAGCCGCTTTGGTGGCGACGGTTTCTGGTGCTGCCTCAGAGGTTTTGGCGGCAGCATCCTGGCGCTGTTGTGCTGCCCGCCTTTGCCTTTCCGCTTTCTTGTTGTTCTGCGCCATTACCGAAGGGGAAGCGCAGCACAAAATCAATGCAGCAACACAAACGCGTGAAAGGACTGCCTTGTAGCTGATCCTGGTATGCATATCGTCTAATCTCATTTGGGAGTATCCTTATTTTCTTTGGGCAAAAGTGATTCGCCACCGAAGCCTGAAAAAACCATTAATTCTTTCTTCTCACCGTCCTGCTCAACCAACACGCGGTTGAAACCGATCTTCAAAAGTTTGATTCCTCCAACCTCTTCGCCTTCTTTGATCACGCCGGTCTGGCCTCCGGGTCCACGCAGGAACGCACTGTCGCCAGCGATGCCAAACAACGCCATCGGCGCTGGTCGAACAACTGCCGCCAGGAGTTCGCTTTCAGTGATTTTCTCAACGCGCGCCTGGATCGCGGGCGGAAGGTTGCCGGCTTTCTTTGCGGTCGGTGGGCGCCCGCCGGGGCTCATGCCGCCGGGAGGCATTGCCGGTGATGTCACAGGCTTGTTTGTATTCAGCGCCACAGTATTGGTGGCAATGGAATTCGTTCCAATGGAGGCGGCTTTTACAACCACGTTCGAATCAGTACCAGCAGAAGCAGCTTGTGCCGTCAGGTTCGAATCCGTCCCCGGCGTTTTGATGGCCGCATTAGTCTGGCCTGTGCTCAGATCGGCCACTGCATTCGTGCCCTTCAATTCAACACTCGCTGGTGAAATGCCGTTCGTCTCCTTTTCTTTGGCAACCGCATTGGTCTGCTTCTTTTCCGGTGCAGGCACGGTGACTGAATTCGTTGCCGTCGCGTCAGCTTGCTCGACCACATTTGTGGAGAACGTCGGCAACTCGGGAATGCTCAATTCATCGAGAGGATTCTTTTGGAAAGCAAAGCGCGCCACCTGCAACAGCACCATCGCACCCAGGACAAGGCACACGATCCTCAAAGGTTTCTCAACGCGTTCAAGCATTGGGAACCTCCTGTTTTTTCCATTGCTCAAAATCGAGGATCACAATCGTCAGGCTCACCTTGATGGAACCGGGCTTTGTTGGATCACCGCTGATTTGAACGGCATCAACCACCAGCGGATAGCCGAGCGTTGTCACCGTATGCAAGAATCCCATGATGGCTGCCACCGGCCCGGAACCTTCCATCTGCATGGAGGACAATTCCTTGCTCGCCGCGCGCGAGGACGTTTCCCGGATCGGCCCGAACTGCATACCGCCACTGGCTGCGGCTTTCTGAATGGCGGAACTTGCTTCCGCAACAATGGAGGCCCGACTCAACTTCAGCGGATCCATCTGAAACGCTTCCATCAGTGTTTTTACGACTTCGACTTTGTCTCCATACGGCTGGACTTCCTGCTGGAGGGTCTTCGCCTCCTGAACTAGCTGCTGATAAGCCGAGCGCTTTGATTCGAGGTATCTCCAGCCGCGCAGGCCGCAAAACAAAACGAGATAAATCGAGATGCCGATGATGGCGAAGCGGACGGTGCGTTTTTCGCGTGGGGTCAATTTTGCCATGGGATTATTTCTTTATCTCAACCTTTGCCGGCATGCCGGTTGACGCTGTGGCGATTGCATTCGTTGGCGATGCGCCAGGTTTCGGAGTTTCAATGACGACTGGCTTGCGAGCGCCGGTTGGCTTCCATTGCGCCGTGATTTTCACGACAACTTTTTGCCGGTCAGGCGTTGGTGATTGTTCATCAACGACCACCGTCGAAAAGAATCCGGACGCTATCAGTTTTGCGCGGAAGTCGGTCACCTGCTGGCCGTTTCCCATGTTTCCCTTGAACGAAACTTCACCACGACGATTCATGGCAATGGAATCGAAACGCGTCCCTTTCGGTGCTGCATCAGCCAGTAGATAGACTGTGTCGAGGTACGGTGATTGGCTCTTCTTAAGATCCTGGAGAAAACTCAATTCCCGATCGATGATGTCGAGCCGCCCTTTTTCAGCATTGGCCGCCTCCAATTTTGCCGCATAACGCGACTTCAAGAGAAGAGCTTCCGCGTATGGCAATGAAAGTAACGCCACCAGGAGGGCTGCCGCGATGGCGCCCCATTTCCACGGGGTGGGCCGGGCAACTGTGTCGATGCCGGATGACGATTCGTTGAATTGAAGGATCAATGGAGCGCCCGTTCCATCGCTTTGTTTAAGGCCTTGAATCGCTGCGGTTGGAAATGCCTCCTCGATCCAAACGGACTCCGATTCAACGGTATCTCCCAGAAGGACTGAAAGCTGTGCTGCAATTTGTTTAAGACATGGATTGTTGCCGGTGACATATAGCTTCTGCCCGATCCATTTTGGGTTGATACATTCCGGTCCATTCTGCATTTCGCCCCGCGCGATGCTCTCGTCTCCGAACGGCAGAACACGAATCGATACAGGCGCAGCGTTCTCGAAAGAGAGCAATTCAGAATGCGTGCGACCAATATTCAGCACCGCATAGGATTGCGGCGGTCGCGGACACACGGCGCTTCGGGCCAGGGCGGCCACCGTGAAGATGGGAGCTATTCCACACGTTGATAAGACTTCGAAATAATCTGCAACGAGTTCTTTCTTCACCGCAGCAACGACGACTTCCTGTTGTTTCCCAGCTCCCTGCTGCACCTGTTGGTAGCCCCATGCCAACTGTTCCGGTGGAAGAGGAAATTCGCTTTCGACCTGCAGACGCAGAACTTTTTGGAGTTCTTCTTTGCTCGACGAGGGAACCGTGAGGCGGCGGAGCAATACACCGCGGGCACTGATGGCGCACCAGGCGCGGAACTTCGGTTGCCAGCTCTTTCGTTTCAGGAAATCCTGGAGGCTCGCCGTCAGCTTCTGTTTGCAACCGTCGCTTAACCGCCCAGTCGGCAGTCGATCGAGAGTAAACTCGAAATGCTGGGTGTCATTGAGCAGCTTGAAAGTGCTCTGCGTGATTTCTATGTAAAGGCTGGTTGGATTCATGGATGCGACGCCTTCATAAGTTTTCCCGGTAGGCCAGAGTTTTGATGTTATTGCGGCTGACGTGAACGATGGCCTCAATGCGCTGGCTGGCGCCGGTTGAAGTTACCTTTCCTTCGCTAACGATTCGAAATGTTTCCGAGCGCGCGGTCAGTCGCGGTGCCAGTTGTTTGAAAAGAGCAGCGTTAACTCCCGGAACTTTCAAAAGACCGGCAGTGCTGGAGAAGAATCCACTGGATTTGCGATGGGAAACAATCGCCTGCGCAAGTTCAGGAGTAATGCCTTTAAGACAGGCAAGAACCTCAACGCTTGCGGTATTGATATTAACCAACCCGGGCTGGGTCTCTTCGGAGACGACCGTCACGTCATCGGCGATCTCGATAAACAAATTGTCGCTGATGACCCGCGGGCCCGACGAAGATCGCTTCGCGGCGGAACCCGTGTTTTGCGCCGGTTGGTTTGAAACTGGGGGAACCTCAAGAAGATCAGCGATGCTCTTAAACTCCTCCTGGCTGCGGGAGGCAATAATCGCTTTCGCAATTTGCGCAGTAATGCCGCTAACTCCAGTCAACGTGCGTTCATCGGCGGACTGGATGTTCACCCGTGCATTGCCGGAGGCGTTTAAGTTTCGACCGGATGAATGAGCGGTCATCATTGTCGCCCAACCCATCTCTCCGAACAACAGATCTTGAGAAACTCCACGGACCATCAATAGCTCGCGAATGGTTTGGAACGGGCCGTTGCGCGGGAGTCGGGGAGGTTGCAATGTCGCGTAGTATTCCGCTTCCGCCCCACCCGGTGACACCGCATTATCTCCGTCTCTCCAATCCATAATCGCAGCAACAACCTCTGGAGTCATGCCATCGAGCTTTGTGAGTTCCTCGGCTGACATGGTGTTGACGTTAAGAAAGCGCTCTTCATCTGTGACTCCAAAGATTGTTTCCTCTACCTCGTCCGATTGACCCGGACGGAAAACGCGGAATCTGCCACGCCCCATCTCCACATCCTGAAAATCCTTTGCGTTGTCGTAAACATCGCCGGTATGGCTCGTCGCGGTGTTTCGTCGAGTCAACATATCATGGTAAATCAACGCCTTCGCTTTCTCGACCCCGGCGAGAGCGAGATAATGTGCCTGGATGCGATCCCCCTGATTCTTCACCACCATCAGGTCCAGGCGCGCGGTATGGAGAACGCCGATGACGACGACCGAAAGAAGCGCCAGGCACCAGAGCACACCGACCAAAACGGATCCTTTCCTATGCACTAATTAGTTCCTCCTGCACTGGTGCTGGAAGCAGCACTTTGCGAAGCAGCGGCCAATTCCAGTCGGACAACGGTTTGAAACACGAGTGGAGGTTCCGGAGCAATCTCCGATGGCGCGGCGGACGCATTTGTTTTCTTCGGACTCGGATCGAACATCAAAGTGATCCGCACAGCTTCCGGCATTCCCGAGAGATTAGGTTCCTCGTCTGAGGGATCTTTGGACTTCCTTGTTTCGAGGTTTCCCCAATCATCGTACCAATCCAATCCATCAAAATATTCAAAACGCAATCCGCGGAGGTCGCGGGCAATCTCTTCCCGTGTTCCACCCTCGAGTGGATCCAGCCCGATCACAGGATTGCGTCTGCGCCACAAGTTGAATCTGCCCTCCTCATCCTTTTCCAGGAAATAACTGAGCTGACAAAAATCCCCTTCACCCGGTCGCCTGGGAGCGTAGTTGTGGGTTGCGAAATCCAGGTTATCCGCCTCGATGTCATCCATCGTGCGAGCCATCCCGAGGAAATCAAATTCCGTTGACAGCGGACAAGCGCTGCGCAAATCCGCGCTAATAATCGCCATCGCAACACGGGCGTTTTGCGTGACCTCCGATCGTGGCTCAATCAATTTCTGGCCTGCGAGGCCAGCGCTCAAACACATGTAGGCCCCCACCAAAATCATCGCCGCCACTGCCGAACTGATGACCAGTTCGATCAGGGTGAACCCGGAAGCTTTCGAGTGAACGGCGCGAATCTTCAAATCTTCGCCCCTCTCTTTGATCGTTCTGGACGTTTCTTGTTTTTCTCGTCGTCCTGTCCCGGAAAATCGACGTCGAACAACAACGTCTTCAACTCGTAAATCATCTTCCCGGAATTGGAATTTTCCACCACCACCGTTACTTCATGGAGCCCCTCCACTTCCGTGCTGCTGACCGTCTGCCTCCAGCGATAGAGCGGTAATTCGTTGCCGCATTCATCTTCGGTCTCGCCATTCACAAGAAAGTTCTCCGCCCGGAGCAACTCGATCTGGCCCGCGGCAATCAGGGCGGCAATCGTTTGCACTTCGGCTTCCTTGCTGGAAGTCAGAGCAGTGGTGATGCCGCCCGTCAATCCAACGAGCGCAATGCCGAGGATGAGGATCGCGCACATCACCTCGATCAAAGAGAAGCCAGCGTTGCGACGGTTCAAAGTCACTTGCGCGCCATTTCCACGATCCTGACTCGGGCCGTCACAGGGTTGATTTGCAGCGCAAGTCGGAACCCCTCCCGATCTTGCAGATGGACTTCACGTCGATCCGCCGTTCCATCCGGATAAAATGTGATGGTATCGCCGCGTTCCAGATCTGGCGCAGTGTTTCCAAATGAGAACGACTCCGCCTGTTCATTGTTGTCCGCAGGGATTTCCATTTGGTCCAGGATTGTAATCTGAATGCGATTATCCAGCTTTCCTTCCGAACCGTTAACTCCCTGCACCGGGATGAATTCGCCGCTGACTCCCGGCACTTCCGCTTCCACGTAATACCGGGCATTGGCAAGGTCGAGTCGAACGCGATGCGTCTGGTTGACGGATACGGCGCGACTGTAGGCGGTATTGAATACGCTGATCATTTCGCGACTGCTGGAGCGCAGCAACGCGTTCTCAAAGGTTCCCCTCAGCTCAGGAATAATCATCGCAGACATGATTCCCATGAGGACGAGCACGATCATCAGCTCCAACAGAGTGAAGCCGAGTCGTCGCGCTGCTTTGAGGGGAGACAAACGCATGGGTTACCAGTTGCCGATATCGGCTGCTTCCTTCTCACCGCCGTCAGCGCCATCAGCGCCGCGTGACCAGAGATCAAATCCTGAAGCGCGTCTCGTTCCCGGATTGCGGTATTGGAACGGGTTGCCCCAGGGATCAGGACGCAACAATTTGATGTAGGGCCCGCGCCATCTCTCTTCTTCGCCGGCAGGCGCTTCCACCAAAACCCTCAATCCTTCTTCTGCGGTGGGATGACGATCCATGTGGATGTAAAATCGTTCCATCGCCGATTCGAGTTCGGCGATGTTGGATTTGGCGCTGCTTACTTTGGCATCATGGGTTGTGCCCATGAATTGCGGGATGATCGTTGCGGCGAGAATGCCAAGGATCACCACGACCACCATGATTTCGATTAGCGTGAATGCGCGCGATTGGCGCTTTGAATGCGGACGGTGTGTTACTTGGATTATCATAAGCGTTTTTAGTGTTATTGGATGGCTCGGCTCATTTTGAAAATAGGTAACAACAAAGCGATGACCATGAATCCGACCAGTGCTCCGACGATGAGAATCAGCGCCGGCGCCAGCAACGAAACGAGCGTTTTCGTTTTAGCCCGCATGTGGCGTTCTTCAATGTCGGCGACTTTCAGCAGCATCTCATCGAGCTTTCCGGATTCTTCGCCGACGTTGATCATTTGAATGACGTTCTTTGGAAAAATTCCCAACTTGCGAAGCGGCGCAGCCAAAGAATCACCGCCACGAGTCTCTTCCGCGACGTGAGCGATCATTTTAGCCAGGACGAGATTGCCAATGGTGTTTTCAACAATCTTCAGCGCTGGCAAAAGTGAGACACCGCTCTTCACCAACGTTCCCAGCGTCCTCGCAAAACGGCTTAATGCAGCGGTGCTAAAAACAGGCCCGACCAAGGGAAGGCGCAGCTTCCATTTATCCCAAAGCTCAGCTCCGTCCGGTCTATTGAAGAACCAACGCAGCCCGAAGACAATTCCAACAACCGCAACTAAAAGGACAAGCCAGTAGCGATGCAGAAAGGCGCTGGTGTTCAGAAGGATCAACGTCGGAAGCGGGAGCACGTCGAGCATATCCTGGAGCATGCCGAAAAGTTTGGGCAACACCACCGTGAGCAGAATCACCACCGTAAAAATTCCGAAGCCAAAAACAAACGCCGGATACGCGATGGCCGCCGAGACCTCGCTCCGCACCTCATCTTCGTGCTCGAGCAACTCCGCAAGATCCGACATCACTTTCTGCAGAACACCGGCCTCTTCCCCGACCCGCACCATGCTGACGTAAAGTTTATTGAAGACCTTCGGATGTTCATCCATTGCCGCCGAGATAGCTGTTCCTTTGCGAACAGATTCCGCGATGTTCAAAAGCATCTCTCGAAGCGCGGGATTCTCTTCTTCTTCGCCGAGGCCATCGAGTGCTTGTGGAATGGGAATACCCGCTCCCAGCAGCGCCGCCATTTCTCGTGTGAAGGCGGTGATCTCCTTGCGCTTGATCCCGGTGCCAAAACGCATTTCGGAACGACGCGCCGGTTCCAGCGCTTGCGCCGGACTTGCGCTCCCGTTGGCAGGCGCGCTGGCGATTTCCAAAATGGATGGAAAAAGCCCGCGTTGACCGAGAAGTTGCAGCGCGGCTCTGCGATCGCTGGCTTCAATGACTCCGGTCACAGGGCTGCCGCTTCCTTCAATTGCCTCGTATTTAAAGGAGGTCATTCCATCACATCTCCCGATGACACCCGGATGATCTCTTCCAGGGTGGTGATTCCGTCCGCCGCCTTCTGCAATCCATCCTGGTGGATCGTGATCATTTTCTTTTGCGCGGCGACTTTCAGTTCGGCATTCGATCGCTTCGAGAGGATGAGTTCCCTCAAGTGCGGCGTGATGGCCAGAAGTTCAAAAATGCCAATTCGACCTTTAAACCCTGTGCCGCGGCATTCCTCACATCCTTGCCCGCGATAAAAAACTCCATTCGGCTGATGAACCCCCAAAGTCTCCAGCTTGTGAAACACAGCGGATTCCACTTTCGCTTCCACCCGGCAATGGGGGCATATCTTGCGAACCAGCCGCTGCGCCAAAACTCCTTCGAGCGATGAGGAAATCAAAAATGCTTCCACTCCCATGTCCAACAAACGCGTGACCGCGCCCGTCGCGTCGTTCGTGTGCAGTGTGCTGAAAACCTGGTGCCCGGTGAGAGCGGCGCGAATCGCGATCTCGGCGGTTTCCGCATCGCGGATTTCGCCAACCATCACCACGTCGGGATCCTGGCGAAGAATCGCTCGCAACCCGGTGGAAAACGTAAAATTGCGGTTGGGCCGAACAGGAATCTGCGCCACCCCCGCGAGTTCATACTCCACCGGATCTTCAATGGTGATGATCTTCTTTTCCGGCGAATAAATTCCCTGGAGGATCGAGTAAAGAGTCGTCGTTTTTCCGCTCCCGGTCGGGCCGGTCGTCAAAAACAATCCATGCGGTTTCTCAACCAGCTTCGACAATAGCGCCGAACGATCTTTGTCCAGCCCGAGTTCCCGCGGTGTGAGCAACTTCGAATCTTTCTGCAGAAGCCGCATGACCACACTTTCCCCATGAATGGTCGGCATTGTGCCAACCCGAATATCCACGCGGGAACTGCGATGATTGATTTGAATGTGACCATCCTGCGGCATGAACCGTTCCGCGATGTTCATGTCTGCCATGATCTTGATGCGGGACACCAGGGCGGCATGAAGCTGCTTCGGCGGCGGTTGTTTTTCCTGGAGAACACCGTCAATCCGGTAACGCAATTGGATGAAGCTTTCAAACGGGACGAGATGAATATCGCTCGCTCGTTCCCGCAAGGCTGTCGAAATAATGACGTTGACCAAGTTGATCACCGTTGGCTCATTGGCCATCACTTCGATGTCATGCAGCGTCTTGCCCTCCGCGCTGGAACTCCGGTCCGGATCCAGGTTCTCGATCATCTGCTCGACCGTGATCTGGTAGGATTCGGCGATCTTTTCCAGCAACTCCGAAGGCGGCGCCTCCACCTCAAAAACTTCCAGGCCGGTCATCAAACGAATGTCTTCGACCAAACGCTCATTCCCAGCGGAAGCGGTGGCGAGGTGAAGAATGCCGTTTTCGAGTTTGAAAGGGAGAACCCGGTGGCGCTTAACGAACTCAGCGGGAAGCGCGCTCAAAATTTCAGGAGGGATGCTGGTTTTACCAAGGCTTTTCAGCCAACCGCTCATGCCAACCGGTTTGGAGTCGGGTTGCTCACCCAGAAGAGGACCACCTTGAGAATTAGAAAACTCCGACATAAGACCCTGAAACACTTAACCGCAACGTGTGAAGGAACTTACTATCGTAGGAGTTTCCCTGAAACAAGCTGGAAGTGGAAAACTTAACATTTGAAACTCGTTATGCCGGATTGCGTTCATTTTTTCAGTTGATCTAAGAGTCAGACACCGAAGCAGACGTTTCGTTACGGTAGAATATTGGAAAATTGCGTCTTGGAGTCCAAAAGGGGGCGGAACAGCCTGTCCCGACTTCCTTCAGGAACTGGCAACTTACTGTGCATTTAGAACAAAGGAGCGATCCCGCAGAAGTTTTTCTGTTCTCCGCCAGGCATAACGGGCAAACGCCAGAAGGAGCAGACCAACCAGGATGGAAAACGCACCCACCGATTCCATGTTGTTGTAAAACTCGGTAGTGCCGCAAACATAAACCAGGAACATTGCCGCAAGCCGCAGCAATGCAGGTATTATTAAACAACAGCCACAGGTGAGAAACCACGCGGCTAACATGCTTCGGCAACGCAATCCAAAATACAATCCCACCATCGGTATGCTGAGGAACTGAAAGACCTTCCCAACCCAGATGAACTCAACCTGGTCCCGGTTCCGATAAGAATAACTGTGCGAAAAAATGTCCTGCATGTACCAGGTGCTGAACAGGACACCAGGAAGGCAGGTAAAAATTGTCCCCAGATCCCGCGAAGTCGCCCCAGGATCAACTCCTTCTCCCGTATCGGGGTGACGAGAATCAGTTCCAATGCGCCCGTTTGCCGTTCCCGCTGAAAGCTGTTCACCGCACTAAAGGCAATACTGACGAATAAAGCACTTTGCAGCACGTTTTGCGAGGTGGCGAGCATGCGATAGTTTGATGTGATCACGATCAGGCTTTCCACAACGATAATCACTCCACACCAACCCCATATACTCAGACGTGAACTCCAGGAATAGCTTTGCAACCACCCGACGGGATTGCGCGTGAGTTTGCGCTGTTGCCATTTCTTGAAAAAACTCAGCAAGAACCTCGGCGAGCAGAACAAGCGATAAACTTTTTGTTGCCTTGCCGACATTGGGTTGTCCTGCCAGTTCCGCTGCAAGCGGGCGGAACAGAAAAGAATCACGACGATCAGCGTCAACAAGGAGAGAAGAAAAATCATTCCAGCGACTTGAGCAGGGGCAAAGTCTCCTGGGCCATTCCCAAGCTGCGACTCTCCTCCGAAAATGCCACGGAACAAAGGCTCCAATTCGAAAGGCAGCTCCAGCAGGATTGTGATGGGGAGCAGGAAACAAACGAACAAAAACAACACGCACAGGCCCAAACTCAGGATGAGCGCGCGGGTGCGATGTTTTGAAACCGCGGAAGCCATGAGGCTTGCTGCTATAGCCAGGACAAGCGCCGCTCCATTGAAAAATGTCGCGCGTAGAATGTCTTCCGGTGAAACGCCACCCATCAGGATCGGTATGGCGAGGATCGGTAGAGCCGCGAGAAAAACGATCAGCGAGCGGGCAATGTTCACCGCCGATTTACCGAGAAGGATTTCCCGCGCGTTCAAAGGGGTGAGGAATAGAAGCCCCAAAGTGCCCTCACGCCGTTCACGGCTGATACAATCTGAAATGGTTACGGGAATGATAATCCAGGCCGCGACGAACAGGATGCTGGTGAACAAAACAAACGCCACTCTTCCATCCACCGAAGTCGTGAAGCCGTCCACCAGGCCAAAGAAGGCAACTGGAAGCAAAAGCAGTGCGGCTGCGATCACACGAATCCAGTAGTTGACCGGGTTGCGGGCCTCGGCCCGGAGTTCACGAACAATGACTGGAGTGACGTTCATTCAACGTTGGCTTCGCCCCGCCATCGGAGCAGAAATAATTTCAATGAAACAGTCATTTCTAACAAAAGGTGCGAACGGGTGGAACCGGTGGAACGGGCTGCCAGCCCGTTGTCGGTGGCAACCTGCCACCGACTCTTCGGCCGTCCAACACGCACAACCCTGTAGCTGACAGTGCGCCTGGCCGTATCTCCAACACTCGTTCTGGTTACCGGTACCGTGGGATAGGGTAACGGGATGGGAGCCACTTCTCCTTGTCACTATGGTGTGCTCTGGCAACCTGTGGGAAAACCATGCCAAAGAAAAAAGCTTCCAGGAAAGTTTCCCCGACACCGGTCAAAAAAACTCCGGCGAAGAAGACGGCAAAAAAGTCCACTGAGAATACCGAGGTGCGAGGCCCGGAATACGGAGGTCTGTCCCTGTGGCAACAAATCCCGGGAACGTTCACCTATACTAGCCTGGAACCGCTCTACGAGTGGAAGATCATCTGCAAAGCAAAACGCGCCATGAGCCAGTTTGAGTTGGACGAATCATGGGTTGCTCACAAAATCTTTAACCCTTTCATGGCAAAGAAGGGTCAGACCGTGGAGTTGGATGCAATCGAAAATGCCACCCAGGCCCTCCGTGACATCATCAGGAAGCCAACACCGGAATTCATCGCGAGGATGAAAGCGTTTTTTGCGAAACATATCCCCTCCCGGCCCATGGATAATGCGTTCCTGCCCCCGTTCGGATGCTGTCCGCAATGTCACGGCAGAGGTTGGGTCTGTGAAGATCATCTCTTCGTCCCATGGGAAGTGAAGTGCGGCCACGAATGTCCCTGCGGAGCACCTGAAATGTCGTGTCGCACCTGCAATTCCAATTCCGCCGTCATCCTGGGCCCGGGCGACTTTAGTTTTAGCCGACCTGGACTTGAAGGCTGTCCACTTTGCGAAGACCAACGCTGGATTTGCTCCAAACATAAGAAACCGTGGAAACTGGGGAATGTCGGTTGCGACTGCAGCCCCGGAAAGCCGTGTCCGCACTGCAACTCGAGTGGGCATTTAAAACTGGGCGAGTTGAAGATTATCCGGGCGGGGTTGAATTAGCGGAACACCGAAGTGCCGAAGAATCCTCTCGGAAAGAAAACCGGGGGGCTATAAACGGTTCTCAAAAGTAATTTCCGGATACGCTCGCCCTCGTCAAAAAAGTCTCCCGAGCCGCGAAAGGGTTGTCGACCCGCTGTTGCCTTCTGCTCCCCTTCGCCTTTTCTCCTTTTCGCCTCTTCTCTGGTGTTCAGTATTCAGCATCCTCCAGTA
>JACDHS010000148.1 GCA_013820875.1 Verrucomicrobiota bacterium
GGCGCAAGGCTGACGGAATGCCAGGCTGGCTGACCATCTGGCGTGGCTGGCAGCGACTCATTTGGATGTGCGAAGGATTAGAAAGCCTTAAGGTAAACTAAAAAGATGTGGGTAATGACAAGACCTCCAAGCTCTTCCATTTTTGCGCGATAACCGTCACCAATTTGCAGCACGCCAGAATCTATTAAGTCCTGAAAGCGAAAGGTATTCATCGCTATTCCTCCGTAATCAAATCCGCAAGGGCGGCACGGACTCGGAGGTCCATTAGCCCTCCGGTGCTAAGATGTTTAAGAACCTCGGACTTCAACTTAGGAAAGCGTTCTTCGAAAGGTTCTTCGTCCTCTATGTCGTCCGTTGCTCCGACGTAACGGCCAGGTGTAAGAGCATAACGAAATGTGCGGATTTGAGCCAAGTCAGCAACGGCCGAAAACCCTTGAATTGGCTCCGGCCTCCGTTCACGTTTGAATTCACGGTAAACGGTGGCGATGCGTTCAATTTCTCCCGCTGCAAGCTGCTTCTGTCTTCGTGATCCAGGAATAAGTGTCGCCAATCGATCACCAGAGATGAAAAGGGTTTCGCCTAAGCGTCTTCTAAAACCGTGCCCCCCTACTCGGTTTTTGGAGAGGAAAACCAGTGCGCATGGGATTTGCGTATTCGCGAATAGTTTACCGGTAAGTGTTACGACACAATCAATGAAATCCCCCTCAACCAGTGCCCTCCGAACAGATAGACGCGCAATTTCAGCATTCGAGAGCTCACCTCGTGCCATCACAAAACCTGCCGACCCTCCTGGCTCGCGCGAACTAGGGTCCTTCAGATGCGACATAAAGTGGAGCATCCACATAGTGTTCGCATTGCGGGGCGCAAGCGGAAGCGGTTCGGGATTACCCGGCAAGCGACGGCGCGGATCTTCCTGGGTAATTTTATCCGCGCCCCAACCTTTGTCCCCTTTAGAACCGTCGTTGAAAGGCGGATTGGCGATAATGTAATCTGCTTTCAGGCTCGCGTGTTGGTCGTTGCCATAGGAACTGCCGAGCTTGATGTCGCCGTCGAGTCCGTGGATGAAAAGATTCAACCTGCAAAGGCGATAGGTGAAATCCTTCGCTTCCTGGCCAAAAAAGGAAAGTTTGCCGCTGTGATGCGCGAAATGATCGCTTTGTACGAACATGCCGCCAGAGCCGCAACAGGGATCGTACACTTTCCCTTCTGTCGGTTCGAGCATGGCGACCAATGTTTTGACGATGCTTTCAGGCGTAAAGTATTCCCCACCTCGTTTGCCTTCAGAACTGGCGAATTCTCCGATAAAATATTCGTAGACGCGTCCGAGCATGTCTATGCCGCCAATGTCGAAACGGAAAATGTCTTTTGAAAAGAGATTAATGAGGCCGGCGATATTTTCCTTGTCGAGATTTGATCCGGCGTAGATAGACGGAAGAAGGCCCTTCAGCTTCGGAAATGTCGTTTCGAGCAATTCCAGAATTTTATCGAGACGAATTTTGACATCATCAGCTCGGGCAATCTTGATGATGTTATCCCAGCGAGCATCTTCGGGAACGAGGAAAACCTGTTTGGCCAGGTAGAGGTCGGGATCTTCACGCAACTGAAGCGCCATTTGTTCGCTAGTTGTGTGCAGGTCGCTTTCCGGATCAGCGATTTCTTTATCGATTTCCGCGCGGCGCACTTCGTAGCGAAGCGACAGGAAGCGGAGGAAAATCAGCGGGAGGACGTAACGCTTGTAATCGGCCGGCTCAATGTTGCCTCGAAGCGTTACGGCCGTATTCCAGAGCTCCCGGAAGAGTTCCCGGAGACCGCCAGTGCCGTTGGGTTGTTTGTAGGGGGCTTTAGCTTTCGCCATAACGATCAATGATATGCGCGAGAGTTGTATTGCATGCGGAGGAAGTTTTCGAGGAATAGTTCACCGTTGCTTCCGCCTCGATGCTACTGTTGGGGCTGCTGATACGGTACATTGCAGCCCGGACAACTTTGTTGCCTGTTGTTGATAGAGACATTGTTGCACCATCCGCACACACGAACTTCAAGATGCTGCCAGCAATCTAGACAGGTTCCTCCAACAGGATTGCCTCCGTGCCAATTCATTGCATCGTAAAGAAAGTCATGTTCTGAACAAACTGGGCAATTACCGAATGAAATCATCTGTGAAACGGCTTGGTAGCCGCAGCAAAAACAAAAAAGTTCATCGTTATCTTCGCGTAAAACAGCCCAAGCTTCTACTTTACATTCCGGGCAACGTCTTACCTTTTCACCTTTTTCGTAAGCCAACTCCATAGCTTCGCTTTCGTATATCGGATCGCTTTTCAGTTTCTGGAATAAGTGCCCATCCAAGACCATCCTGGCCTGGTTTTGCAAGTATGGTCCCTCCTTCGCCTTAGGACGAATTTCCCAAACCCATTCGTTCAGAACGCGGACTGTTAAAATTGTGATCTCCTCTCGGGCAGTCACCGGTAATTGAGGCAACCCGAGATGTGCGATCGAGTTTCTCAATCGCTGGAGTTTTTGGATCATGTCCTGCTGGTCTTTCGGAATGCCTTTTCGCGTAAGCAGAGAGGTTTTACTTTGCTCGTATCTAACAGTTTTCAGCTTTCCCTCATCGAGAGCCTTCAAGAGCCGCGCGTCTGACCAATCATGATGTTTATCCTCGACGATTGCGGTCCAACCGGCGGATTTCAGCTCTTGTAATTTAGAAACAGCTTCGAAGGCTCCTTGAACATTTAAAATTGCCTGCAATAAGTCTCCCTCGGTCTGGTTAGGAGCAAGTAAATGGGTGAGGCCGTGTTGAAGATAATGGTAGCAGGTTTTCTGCAACGTTGTTGCCATTGCTGCTTCGAAAGCCGGTCTTGGGGGTGTTGCCATCGGTCGAGCATATCCAGTGAGTTCGAACGTGCAATTTGCAAGTGCGGCCAGGTTGAACAATTTTTGAAACTTTTTCGGGAACGGAATGTTGAACTCAGAATGGCACGCAAATCGAATTTTGAGTTGATGCTTATTTTGAACAGCCTGGGTGCATATGTTGGCATTTTTCTTTTGATGTATGTGTTTGCGAAGGTGTTTGGGGAAAGTGCGATGCCGGCAATAGAGATGATGTTGAAATGGATGTGGGTGCCGGGGATGACGTTTCTGCTTGGGGTTTGCCTTTTTGTCTGGCGCAGAATCTTGTCACCCCGTTGAAGTAAGCATTTGAGTCTCGCTCTCGCTCGCACCGGCGGAGCCGGTAAGGTGAGAGATATCCGATTCAATATACCCCGGGCGGCGCGTTGCTTGCCCGGGGCTATCTTCCTGCAGTCCCGCTGGGACGCTTTGTCGATAGCAGATTGGCCATCGACGATAGCCGAGTAGATAGAGCCTCCTCACCTCGTCTGCTACTGGATTCTGATTTGTCCGAGTTTCTTCAGGTGATCTTCAACGGTCGTTGTTCCAGTAAAAAACCAATCGCCCAGCCTTTCCATTGATGCCTGATCGGAGAGATGGAGGCAGAGCGCATTCTCCGTCACGATTGGTGGCACTTGTTCGGTGATGTCCGTTACACGGAGATTACCGGGGGTGCCTTTTTCGAAGGGGCTGGCGAAGCGGGCGTGGTGTTCTTTCCAGTTGCAGAGTTTTAGTTGGGTCAGGCGGTAGAAAATGGCGTCGCGGGAGACGTTGAATTGGCGGGCGATGCATTCCATCAGAATTGGATCGAGGAGGCGTTCGCCGTATCGATTTACGATCGTTTTTACATCTTCCAAGGGCATTAGGAGTTCGCTGGCGAAGGCGTTGGCTTCTTTTTCCTGTGGATCCTGGTTGTTGCCGATCACGCTGACGCTGCCGGTTTCTTCTTTGTCCCGGCCCAGGTGAAACAGCACGTGGGCGAGCTCATGCGCGAGCGTGAACAGTCGGCGGGTGGGTTGGTGGAGCCGGTTGATGAAAACGGCGGTCAGGGCGCCGCGGTAGCTCATGCCGGAAATGTTGTCGGGGAGATCCCATTCGAACACGAAAATGCCCTGCTCGGCCATGGATTGTTTCAGTTCGGCCAGGGTGACACGACGGTTTAGGCCCAAAAGCTGACGGTATTGCCGACAGAGCTGAACGCATGCCGGGAAAGTGAATTCTGACCAGTGAAGGAACGTGGGCATCGGTTGTTCGGCCAGGCGGAATACTTCGTCTATGTATTCGATCTGCGCTGAGGCATCGATCTGCATTTTGGTGATCTCATCGGCGGCGACATCTTCCCCCACCGGCTTGGACCGGTATTGAAATGTAGGTTGGACCTTTTCTTTCAGGAGGTAGTCCAGAGAGACGCCGACGTGCCGGGCGATTTCCCGCAAATGTTCGGCAGAGGGTTTTCTATGGCCGGTTTCCCAATAATGAATCAACGAAGGAGACATATCCATGCGTCGGGCGAGTTCGGTCTGGGTGATCCCTGCCATGGTGCGGAGGTCGGCGATACGCTTTGGAATGTGATTTTCTGCTTCCATAGTCGTGATGCTATAAAAAGTTATTCACAAGACAAGAAAGCTTTTGACAGTTTTGAGGGAGTTTCGATAGCGTTTTGGCTCATCTAAAAATTACCTAAGACACGATTATGAACCATGGACGCTTTACTGAATGTTGTTTTCTCCGCTCGATTGGCCGCCCTGTTTTGACTGAGTTTTTTCAACGCTTTGAACCGGAATTCGCTGCTCGGAACCTAACTTTGCCTGCGGCAGAGGTTTCGGATGAATTGTTTTTTGCGGAGCTGGGCCGGTTGTTGATGTCGCCGGAAGGGTTGCCGGACCGGGTCAACGAGGTTTTGCATGAGATCCAGGAGCTTTCGACCCAGGAGGGACATGAACGGTTGAGGGCGGCGATCGGGCGTCAGGGAATGCAGTTGCCGCTTGGCGAGAACGCCACGCCGGAGGAAGTGGCGCTACGGGTTTGGTTGCATTCCCCCGAGCTGCTGGTGAAGCAGTATAGTGAGCATCGGTTTTCCAGGTTAAATGCGTTTGTGCATTGCGAACGGGATACGGATTGTCTGCCGCTCCAGCGGAATGCGGAGAAGCAGGCGAATGAAGCGGTGCTTGTGGCGCACCTGGATAATTGGTTTGGAGCGAATGACCGTGGGAAGGAAACGGTGCTGATTGAGAAATTCGAGTTGAACGGGGAGGAATGGTACGTGATCCGGCACGGAGATACTTACTTCCGGTCCTCGCGGATCGAAAAACGGAAGGTGGAAGTGGTGCATTATCGCCCGGCGAAGGATGACCTGGTGGTTTACAACCCGCAGCGCGATGAGTTGCGAATCAATGCAAAGTTGAAGGGGGAACGGGAGTTGTATCGGGCGGCGTTTGGGCAGTATCTGCATGGGTTTGAAAATTATTTCCGTGTGCGTGAAACGTATTGCCTGGAACCGTTGCGTGAGCTTGGGGTGGAGTCGCTGGCCTGCGGTGACATTCCAGGGATCCGGAAAGTGGCTTTGACTGAGCTGGAGATGATCTATCCGAAGCGACGGAATTTTGCCACCCGCTGGCGAGGGGAGGATGTTTTCGAAGACAATGCGCTGCCTGGCGGAATGCATTTGCCCATTCCCGCGCAAGCGAAGCTGACGGAAGCGGAATTTCAGTTCTTCGTGGGGAACTCCAAAAAGCCGCTCAAAGTGAAGGTTTGTCCACCGAATGTCATTCGGGTGCCCAATAAACAATGGGCGGTGCAAAACGTGCAGGATTGGCTGGCGGCACGCGGGTTTATCCGTTCCACCGATGCAACAAGCGCAGTGGCGGCGTGAGGTGGTTATGACGACGACGCTTTGGAGGGGTTTGGAAAACCTGGGCGATTGGAAGGCGGTGCCCGGGATGTGGCAATCGCTGTTCGGCGCTGATTTTGAACGGATCGCGCGCACGTGGCTGGTGCGGACTGGTGAAGATTGCACCTGGGTGCCGAGCAAAGCGGTGTGCCAATGTGCGTTGCGGGTGGTGCAGCATTCGGATGATGACATTGTGGGCGTTTCCGATTGTGAAACGGGCGGGTGCAATGATGTGAAGCTGTCGCGGGCGGACATCGAGCTACTGGCGCTTAGTCGGTCGAAGGTGGCGCGCGGGTTGGCGACGGCGTTTGGCTGGGATTATCGCGAAGCGGAAACAGGGATCGGTCATGTGAGGCAGATAGGAACGTATGGGACGGATTGTTTGCCGGTGCTGTTTGTAATTCCGGAGTATCGGCATGAGTTGCTGATGTTGTCGCAGTCATTGATCGGGCATTTTGGCGGGAATTTTCTGCTCCTAGTGCCGACGGCGCGGAGCATCGATGGCAATGCGCAAAGCGCGTTGCGAAAGGTGAATGCGGGGTTGTTCGCGTTGGAAGGGTTGGTGACGTTGGGCCCGGATGGTTCGCTCCAGGCGAATCGGTCGACGGCGGATTTGTTTGGGCAGTTCCAGTCGCAGAGAACCTTTGCTCAGCCTGCCGGTGTGCCGGTGCTTCCCTCCCCTCGTTATCTTTTTCAGCATGCCGGCAGTTTCTGGAAGGTGGTTTTTGATGGGGGGCCAGAGTTTGTTATCGAGGACACACTGGGGGCGAAATATCTGAATTATTTACTGCATCGTCCGAATGAGGGCATTTCGGCGTTTGACCTGGAAGTGGCGATCACGCCGGAGAAAGCGAAAGTGCGCGCAAAAGATTCGATTCAACGGAAATTGGATCCGGAAGCGGCACGGCAATATCTGCGGGAGCTCACGAAATTGAGGGCTCAGCGGGATGAAGCGGTTCAGGATGGGGACCTGGGGGAAGCCGAACGGCTGGACGATGACATTGAGAGTATTGAAGCGGAGTTAAAGAACGGGGGTGCCCCCGCCGACACGGGAGAACGGGCGCGGAGCAATGTGAACAAGGCGCTCGCGGCCGTGCGGAAAAAGCTGGAAAACGGGGATAAACATCAAAAAGCGTTTCGGAACCATATCCTGCAGTTTGTGGATATTGGGTATGAATGTGTTTATCGGCATCCGGAGGGGCGGGTTTGGGGGTGAGCAGACCGGTGCCCCCTGAAAATAAAACAGTTCGCGGTTTGTTATATTTCGCCCCTGCAGGGCTTTTGGGTTTTCTAACTTCGTTACCTGGGCCTCCGCTCGTCGGACTCGCTTCAACCCAGGCTGAGATATAACGGGCCTTCAGCCCGTTGAATTCCAGTTCATCTTCTTCGAGGTTCTCCATTTTTTCCGGTTTTTCTTCCTCTATGATCAGTTTTTGACCGGATCTTTGCTCGTTTGGGCGATTTCGGCCCGTTTTCCCGTCCTGGGTAGCCAAATTACCCATTCTGGGTAGTGAGACTACCCAAATGGGTAGCCTCACTACCCACCAGAGGGTTGTGAACGTTAATAGCGACCCAAAACCAACCCGGAAAGCTCTCCCGTGCGATGCGCGGGACGAGATGCTGACCAAAAAGGAGCTCGCCGCAAAGTTGAAGGTCGGCGTGCGAACGATCGAACGGTTGATGCAATCCGGTCGACTCCCCTTCCTCAAACTTCCCAACCTGGTGCTTTTTCATTGGCCCGATGTCCTGGAGCAGTTGAAGGCGTCGTTTGGCGTGGGGGCTGGAATGGATGGGACGAATAGGAACGATGGGACCAATGCGACGCGAAGTCAGGAAAGGAGCCGGCAATGAACTCCAGGACCAAAGGAAAAGTTGGGGAGCGGGAATTTGCCGCATTGCTCCGTGAAAATGGTTTTGACGCTCGTCGCGGGCAGCAGTTCAGCGGATCGGCGGAATCGCCAGATGTCGTGAGCGAAGCGCTTGCCTGGCTGCATGTGGAAGTGAAGCGCGTTCAAGCGCTGAACCTGGCGGATGCCTGTGCGCAGGCGGAAGGCGATTGCGGCGGGAAACCGTGGATTGTGGCGCATCGCAAGAATCACGCTCCCTGGCTGATCACGATGACGGCTGAAACGTTCTTTCGGTTGATCAGGGGGGATTTTCCGCAACCACGAATGGACACTAAGGGACACGAACCGGAACCGCATGAGTCGGCAGAAGCAAGCAATCAGCCACCTCTCCTTACCTCTCCCCCAAAGGCGGAGAGGAACCAGCAAAAAGAATTTCGAAGCGACGTAGAAATCGCTCCGACTGCAGAAAACAAAAACTAAAAAACAAAACAGAAAGAAACCAATAGAATGAAAATCAAAGCTAATAACTCAAACTTCGAAGCATGCCCTGAATTCACGGGCAAAGCCGTTTGTGTCGACGTTACTCCGCTTCGCAGACAGCCCAGCCAGTTCGGTGAACGGGATGTGTTCAAGATCGTGTTCGAGGTGGATATGGATCGCGAGGACGGCAGTCGTTACTGCGTCTGGTCGCGCAATTTCACTCCTTCGCTCAACGAAAAAGCCAATCTGCGCAAGTTCGTGCGCGGTTGGTTGGGTCGGGATCTCACTGCACCGGAACTGAACGACTTCGATACGGAAAGTTTGATCGGCAAGAACGCCCAGGTGGTCGTGGTGCATGAGCATAAGGAGGGTGAGACTTACGCCAATATTGTGGCCTGCACGCCGGATAAGTCGGGGGCGCCGTTGGTGCCGACCGGGAAGTATGTGCGCGTGAAGGACAGGGACACCTCACCCCGGCTCTCTCCCCAGAGCGGAGAGGGAGAAAGTTCCGGTGGAACCGGGACTTATCGCAGGGCGCAGCCGGCTGCTGCTCCGGGAGAAGAGCATAATTCGGTGAAGATTCATGTGGGTCGTTGCAAGGGATTGGAACTGCGTGATCTGGCGCCGGAACAGGTTCAGGCGCTTATCGAAAAATGGCTCCCCACGGCTAAGGCGAATGCCAAGCCCACTGCGGATGATAAACGGCTTATTGCCGGGCTGGATGCCTGGGCGGTGGCGAATCAGCCCAAAGAGGAGGATGAAATTCCGTACTGAGATTCACCTCACCCTTAATCCCTCTCCCCAGAGCGGAGAGGGAGAAAATTTCAAAACACAAAATTTGGGCGGACGAAGCCAGAACTATAGAAACGACGAACCGCGTCGCGGTTACGCTCCGCCCCACCGACTAATTGAATGAAAACTATCTTTTTTGACATTGAAACGGGTGCGTTGCCCGAAAGCGAACTGGGTACGCTGTTGCCGCCGTTTGATCCGGCGGAAGTGAAAACCGGGAACATTAAGGATCCCGAGAAGATTGCGGCGAAGATCGCCGAGGCGGAACTGAATCATAAACGGGACTTCACCGGAAAAGCGGCGTTGGATCCGTTGACCGGGCGAGTCGTGGCGATCGGGTTGATCGATGCAGATACGGGCGAGTTTCGAGTCATCGGTCACGATGATGAAGCGCAGACGTTGCGCGAGTTCTGGGATGCCTGCCGGGGTGAAATGGGGCGCATCAACCAGATGATCGGGTTCAACACGTTTCAGTTTGATCTCCCCTTTCTGATTCGTCGTTCCTGGAAGCATCGCGTGGCGATTCCGTTTGGGATTCGTCGCGGACGTTATTGGGCGAACGAGCTGATCGATCTGCGCGAAGGCTGGCAACTTGGGGATCGCATGGTTCGGGGGTCGTTGGATGCGATTGCCAAGCATCTGGGCGTTGGTGCGAAGAACGGCGAGGGAAAAGAGTTTGCGGCGTTGTGGCAGAGCGATCGCGCGAAAGCGATGGAGTATCTGCGTAATGATCTGGAATTAACCGCAAAGGTGGCGGAAGTGCTTGGCCATGCGGCGGTGCGCCAGGTTGAGGAGGCTTACTGATGCAAACCGCGAAGGATAATTTCGAACTGGTGTCTGCGGAGAACCGGTTCATTGGGGCCGCCCATGGTGGTCGGAACTGTTTTCTGACCGGCATGGCCGGCACGGGCAAAAGCACGTTGCTTCGGCGGTTCATCACGGAAACGACGAAGCGGGTGGATATTACGGCACCGACCGGCGTCGCGGCGCTGAACGTGGGTGGCATGACGATTCATCGGTTCTGCGGGATGATGCTCGGGCCTCAGCCTGGACAATCCAACGAAGAGTATTTTGATCAGCTTCGACGAGATCCTCGGAAGTCTATTCTGGCGGGATTCAATCGAGTGAAGCGGTGCCAAGTGCTGGTGATCGATGAAATCTCCATGCTGCCGGGGAGGCAGTTTGATTTCGTTGAATTCCTGTTTCGGCGGTTGCGCGGGCGGGATGAACCGTTTGGCGGGTGCCAGGTGATTGCCACCGGTGACTTTTTGCAATTGCCACCGGTGCGGACCAACGAAGGGGTTCCTTATGACTGGGCGTTTCAATCGGAAGCCTGGTGTTCAGCCGAGCTGAAGATGATCCAGTTGGAAACAGTCCGGCGTCAGGATGAGCCGACGTTTGTCAGCGCGTTGTCGAATTTCCGGAACGGTCGGGTTTGGGGTGAGTGTGCTCGTGTCCTGCAATCTCGGGTGCGAAGCAATCCGCCGTCAACAATGACGCGGCTGTTTACTCACAACGTCCAGGTGGATAAATGGAATGCCTTTCAGCTTTCTGAATTGCCCGGGGATGAATCGGTTCTGGAAGCAGAGCTGACTGGGCCGGATATCCAGCGGGAGTTCTTGATTAAAAACCTGCTCACGCCGGCGACCCTGCGGTTGAAGGCGGGAGCCATGGTGATGTTCACCGTCAACAAGACAGCGCAAGGTGCTAATCTTCCCCTGCACGTGAATGGGCAAGTTGGGATTGTGGAGCGGATTCAATTGAGTGGAAGAAAGAGCCACCTCACCCCAACCCTCTCCCCCAAAGGCGGAGAGGGAGAAAAAATTTGGGTGCGCTTAGCTGATGGACGTTGCATCGAAGTGGAGCCATTCACCTGGCGTTATTCCCAGGAGGACGATGCTGCGACGTTCACCCAGTTTCCCCTTCGTCTCGCCTGGGCGATGACGATTCATAAATCACAGGGCCTGACGCTCGATGCTGCTTACCTGGACATTCGCGCGGCGCGTGAGCCGGGGCAGGCTTATGTCGCAGTTTCGCGGGTGCGTACGCTGGCTGGGCTCAACTTCAAAGAATGGTTCAAGGGCGTTCACGTTTCGCCGGAAGCCATACAGTTCTACAAGGAGGCCGCATGATCGGCATAGGAATTCAATTCTGCCATGTAGTGAAACGGCAACCCAATGGATTTCAGATCGTATCGAAAGTGGGTCTTGGCACCGACCAGTCTGTCTGGGCGGAAGTGGCGTATCTCGGGCTCAGTCGCAAAGCAGTCGATGAGATCCTCGAAGAGGATCGAACTGCGGTCATCGTCGATCATGATGATGGGCGGGAATACGTCAATTCACACGCGGTGGTGAAGAATTGCCGCTGTCCCAAGCTACAAAAACAACTAACCGCAGCCGTCGACGAATTACGTGACCGGCTGCATCCCAAAAACTTTCGGAGATAATTACATGAGTGACTTGATCCATATCGCAGTCAGGCGAGAGCGCGAAGCGCGGCGGTTTGTTCTGCCTCTTGAACAACCCAGCTTGCACGCCGGTATTTTTCGGTGCGAGTTGTGCAATCGGACGCGTCGGGATGAACAACGGCGGGAGCCGGATAGCGAGATCTGCATCAAATGCGTTGAGGAGGCGGGGTTCTTTGAAGAGTAGACCGTGATCAATAGCCAGGATGGCCATGGAAGAAATCCAGCAACACGCTCAGCCGGTGTCCCCATTAAAACGATTCACTGCCCGCATGGGTGAGGATGTGTTTTTCGTTCCCTGCAAATGGGGAACGAAAACACCCATCGTGACTTACAAGGATCGGCCGTTTGAAGGGACGAAATCAGAGGCCTACCAGGCATTGTTTAACTTTGAGCCGACGAATATCGCGATTTACCTGGGTCGCGCTTCGAATGGGCTCTGTGCGATTGATTTTGATGCCGATGAAGATATTGCGCTGTTTCTTGCGCAGAATCCAAAACTGGAACACACCACTCGTACGCGTGGCAGTCGCGGCGGGATGTTGTGGATCCGGATTGATGGTGATTACCCGGAGAGCTGCAATCCCGAGCACAAGCATTTTGAATGGAGGGCTGATCAGCGGCTTTCAACCATCCACGGCCGGCATGAGAAAGGGATGGATTACATGCTCCTGGTGGATGAATCGCCCATCACTTTAAAGTTCGAGGAGATTGTTTGGCCGAAGGAATGGCAATTGCCCTGGGTGGGAGCGGCCGCAAAGAAAGCGATCGATGAATTGACCGTGCAATACGGGCAACCGTTCTACACGAACAAGGATGGTCGCGTGACCAATATCAACGAGCGGTTCTGGGCAGCACTTTACTCACGTGAGAACCGGGTGATTTATGACCCGGATGAAAAGAGCTTTTACATTTACAACGAAGGCAATGGGCTTTGGGAAACGATCACCCCTGAGACGGTTCGGGAAAACATTTCCGGCCGGATTTTAGAAGTCAGCCGGGAATCGCATCAGTTCAGTCTCGAGATTCAGATCACGCAGGCACGGTTGAATGCCGTGGTGAGTGCGTTGAAGGGGATTGTCGAGAAGCGTGGTGCATTCCAGTCCAAGCAACGTTATATCCACGTCGCGAATGGGGTGCTTCGCTTCTCGCCGGATGGCGATGTTCAATTCGGTTCGTTCTCACACGAAGATTATTCACGCAATCAGTCGCCCTATGCTTTTGATCCGGAGGCGGAATGTCCGCGGTTTCTCAATGAGCTCATTTACCCGGCGGTGGAGCCGGAAGATGCGGACCTGTTGCAGCGGTGGGCGGGGCTCGCCTTGTTTGGCTACAATCTGCCGCAACGGTTTTTGATTGTGGATGGCACGCCCAATGGCGGCAAAGGAACGCTGGTGCGCATCATTCAGGCACTGGTTGGCCTCAACAATAGTTATCAGCTACGAACGGATTGTTTGCATGAACGTTTTGAAACGTTCCGGTATCGCGGCAAAACGCTGCTGATCGGGCCGGACGTGCGCGGTGATTTCCTCATGCAACGCGGCGCCAGCATGCTCAAGGTGCTGGTGGGAGGCGATCCGATGTCGGCTGAAGGCAAAGGGTCGAATGGGGATTTCCAGATGTTTGGCACGTTCAACATTGTAGTGAGCTGCAATTCGCGGCTGCGGGTTCGCCTGGAGGAGGATGCCGGCGCGTGGCGGCGGCGTTTGCTGGTGGTCCGGTATGAGAAGCCTGCACCGGAGAAACGCATTCTCGATTTCCACAATGTTCTGCTCGAGGAGGAAGGGAGCGGCATTCTGCGCTGGGCGCTGGCGGGTTTTGTGAAGCTTCAAGCGGAGTTCGCTGAGCGGGGTGATTTCGTTTTAACGGAGTCGCAACGGGAGCGAGTTAATTCACTTCTGGCGGAAAGCGAGAGCTTGAAGCTGTTTGTGAAAGAGCGTTTGGAGCGTTGCGAAGGTGAGGATGTGACATGCTCGGAGATCAGCCAGGCATATGTCGAGTATTGCGCTGACAAAGGTTGGAATGCGCTTTCATCCGCGGTGGTGGAGAGAACGCTGCCGGACCTAATCCTGGAGAACTTCCATGTCACCAAATCGCACTCCATCGAACGCGATGGGAAGAAGTCGAATCGGGGTTGGCGCAAGGTGCGGCTTCGGCAGATGGATTCGGAATTTAGATTGGCGGACGGATGAGCCTCGACCTAAACAGATTGGAAAATGTTCGCCGTCTTGGGAACGGGACTGTCCAGGCGCGGTGCCCGGCTTGCGCGGAGGGTGGCAGCGATCGCTCTGGCGAACATCTTCGCATTTATCCGGATGGCCGGTTCGGTTGCTGTGTGCATCCGAAGGATCGCGAGCATCGGACGCGGATATTTGCCCTGGTCGGGGTCCATAAACCGGGAACTTTCACGGCTCGGGTCAAAGTGGCTTCAGCTAAACCTTCCTCCCAATCGGTTAAAGCGGCTCTCATCGGTTTTTCCGCTGGGACGCTTGGGACGCCTCCAACCGAGTCGGAATCGAGTAGGAAACTGCCGTCCCAAACGTCCCAAGATTTCACCAACGAAGAAATGTATGCACAAAGTAAATACATTGGGACGCTTGGGACGGGTCTTTCTGAGTTACGCGGGTATACGCGAGAAGAATTACCTGTGGATATAGAACATATACAAGAGAAGCTAAAGGACTGGGAACTACCCGTCCCAAGCGTCCCAAGGTGTGAGAGTGCTTCCAGCACGCTGATTAAGCCAAAGCTGCCGTTCCTTACCGCTGATGGTTCGCTGTCCATACCGTTTAGTTCCCCTGAGCGCTATCACTGGTGGAATGATGGTCAGAGTGTCGGTGAGACGCTGAAAGAAGTTAAGGAAAGGAGCAAATGTGCCGATGAGTATTGAAGGTTTAACAAAAGCGAAGGGTGTCTTGCCGTTTGAACAACAGCCGAGAGAAGGATCGAAAGCTTACGCGGCGTTTCGTGAATACCTGGAGATGGGGGCGGATCGGTCCATGGCGGCGGTAGCTAAAAAGTTATCGAAGAGTGAGCAACTTATCAGGAGGTGGGGATACAAATATGATTGGACGGCGCGGGTGAAGGCTTACTCGGCGCATTTGGCGGAAGTGGAACGGCGGGCGATCGAGGATATGGCGGTCGAGAAGGCGGTGGAGTGGGCCAAGGTTTGGGAACCGTTGAAACGGGAGGCCTGGCGCGAAGGAATGGAGCTTTTGGCGGAAGTGAAGGAGTTTCGGAAGAAATGGCAGAAGTCGTCGCGACCACCGGGTTTTGAAAGTTTGATCCGGGCGATGGAGCTGGCGTTTAAGTTGAAACAGTTTGCGGCGGGAATGCCCAGTGAGGTGAAGGAGGTTCATCAGACTTTTGACGGGAAGCTGGAAATTGAGTGGGAAGTTGCGTTGCGGAAGGCTTATGGGAAGCCGGAGACGGTTGTGACCGTCGAGCCAGAGGCACTTCCGCCGAAGGAGGGGGAATGAGCGAACGGGATGATTTTTTGGCGGAAGCCATCGAGGCGGGGTGTCCGGAGGATCAGATGCGGAATTTTCTTAGAGCGTGTATGGAAAATCTACTTTAACGTTATTGTACTTTTGGAATTACGTGCATAGTAATAGCGGATGCAAAACGCATCCATCGTATACCCCTCCGATCTCATCGACTCCGAATGGTT
>JACDHS010000149.1 GCA_013820875.1 Verrucomicrobiota bacterium
ATTTAGTTAAGGTCTAAACAAAGGCAGAAGTCAGGGCGGAGCGGCAACTCCGCCCCACCTTGGTGGGGCAAACCTGCCGGTTTGCCCTGATTTTTGCCTTCATTCCGTTACTTTCATAGTCCGTTTTGCTTAACTAAATGGCAGTGGGCCGATGGCCTGGGCTGAGGAATGGGCGGCCCGTTGGGCCTTAGCTGCACCCCACCTCACCCGTTTCAAAATCACACCCATTGAAGGTGTGGTTTGGAAGTTTCTGTAGCAACAGGATCAATAGCCTGCTATGACCTAGCCCATGGATTTGGGTTTTGGCATCAGAATTACCGGAGGGCTTCTTCTTGGGTTGCTTGCACTGGATCGCAATACCGCCCATGCCGCGATTTTCATCACACCAGAAATTCAATCGGTCTGTTCCGGGGATACCGCCGAGTTCACTGCCGATGTAACCGACGGAACGCCTCCTTATAGCTTTTCGTGGTCAGGCCCAAACTACTACTCCAACTCACAGACCATCAGCGTCGGCACCGTCGGAAATTATAGTGTGACGGTTTTCAATGGGGATGGCAGCGTGTTCGGATCGGCTTGTGCGACGTTGAATCTGAAGGAGCGTCCATCGGTTACCACACAGGGAGGCACGCTTACGTGTGGAGCAGAGCAAATTCGGATCTTTGCATCTACCTCAGCGTCGAACGCGGTATTTAGCTGGAGTGGACCTGGGATCGTTTCTGAAGGAGATACCGCAAGTCCATTGGTCAACTTACCAGGCACCTACGCGGTCACTGTCACTTCCCTGAACGGATGCAGCAGTTCTACGAATGCCGTGGTGACAGAAGATCGGCAAGCACCCCAATTGACCGTTTTGGAACCTGAAATGTTAACCTGCACGAAAACACAGGTGCTACTTAGCGCTTCTTCAACAAACCAATATGCCCGCTTTAATTGGAGCGGCCCCGGGATTATTTCAGGGGCTAATTCAAACACTTGCGTGGTCAACCAACCAGGCATCTACACCGTGACGGTTAGTTCCCCATTCTTCGCGGCAGGAATAATGGCACAAGGCAACATTACATTTAACGGGAGCGGAGGGCTGAATACTTTCGATAGCACGAATTTCTACGGCAGCTACTACAGTCTTTACACAAACCGGCTCGGCCCTTGGATCAATGAAACTAACTTTATCATTGGTGACCCAGGAATTTACATTGGAGACCAGGGAACTTACTACGGAGGCGACCTTAACGCTCCGTTAGAGGATACCAACGATATTTATGGCAGCGGGAGTTCTTATGGCTTCTACGACGGCATCTATGGCGAGGTCTATGGCGGGATAAACATCGGCAGCACGCCGCAATGTTACAGCACTCCTATGGCTGTGATTATTGATCCGAATGGGACTTCTCGACAAGTGTGGAATTTCTATCCATGGATATTTAACACCATTCGATTGAACGGGCATTTTCAGTTTCACTATGATTCGGCGCTTTCCTCCTATGGCAACGGTTGCGTCAGCACCGCCACTGTCCTGGTCGTGCAAAACGTGTTACCATCAACCGAAAGCGCGCCGGAAGATCTCGGTCAACAATTCGTCTCCTTCGGGCAAGGCTTCTGGGCCAATGGAAAAGGCAATCTTAACGGCGTGCGCTCCGCTGATTTAATCAAGTTACTCCTGATCAATCCTACGAACCAAAACTCCGATGCGTTGATCATCGGCAAACCGGGACGTTCCCTGTCGATTCCCTTGGATGCTGCTGAGTGGTTGCACACCCGTTTACCTGCAATCACTTCTCCCGGCCCCCTGCCCTCCTTTGGTGATCAGGTGTTGAGTGCTGCAACCGGGCAAACGTCACCGACATTACCGACACATAAAAACGGTAAGATTCAGAACAACCTTCTCGGCCATGTGATCAGTCTCGCGTTGAATCTGCGATTGGACGAATCACTCTTGGATTTCGCTCTCTCGCTTGAGTTCTGCACCGTCAAAGCGCTGTCTGGACCCGACGATCTCATCGGCACTGCCGATGACTCACTGGATTTGCTCGGAGGAGCGCAGCGATTCACCATCCCGCCCAGCATCTTCGACGCGCTCTGCAGTTCGGGATTGCCGAGCAACGCTGCCGGGTTACTGGAGCTAGGCAACCGGGCACTCTCGGGGCAATCTCCTCACCCTGCCACCTATGATGAACTGGCTTCTGCGATCGAAATGCTCAATGAGGCGTTCGACAGTGGTCGCTTCTGTGTGGTTTGTGAGTGATTGGGCAACTGAAGATGGAACAAGCTAGAACGCATGGGGCTCAACCGATCCAGCCTGTGCCTTGTATCTTAGGAGCCCCCAACCCTGCTGATGACGCGAATAATGGGCGTTCCCGTAAGAACCTATTCTATTGTTTTTTCTTCGAATCCCGCTGTTCCCTGTTCACGCGCAAAAAGTGCTCAAAAGCCTGTCTCTCCTCGTCTGTCGTAAGGTAAGGCAGCAGTCCGTTAAGATCAGAAGATTTTTTCCCGGGGTTTGCAGCAGCGTACGCCTGCATGGCGGGTTTGATAGAGCGCAAAGCTTTGTCGAGCCTGTCATCCCAGGCATTCCTACCCGAGGAGGAGCCATAACCGTCAGCACTTATCCAATTCCGAGTATCAAACTCTTCATCCACGGCACTCTTCTGAGTCAGCATCCACCCTTCAAAACCCGATATCTTGAACGAAGGTATGATCCCATACCGCTCTAAAATAGCGTCATCCACCGGCGGGTCGAAGTAAGGGCGGAGCTGTGAAACGTCAGTTGGGAAGTTCTTGTCGTTTTTAGCCATGAATTCTTGCACGGCATCAGCCAATGTGGACGTAAACTCATTTTGGACGTTTGCACGTAAGCTTGCCATCGCCTCACGAAAATTCCTTTCCGTCTCCAAATCCCAGCGAGCGGCATCCAACCAATCCTCCTCGGTCGCAAACTGCAACTCAGGAATCCCAACCTGAGGATTATCCTGCAGATGCTGCTTGAGAGATTGCACCCGCTGTTTCCATGCGATGGCTTCTAACATCGTTGGATCGGATGAAATTTCCTCTTTAAGCTGAGCCAGTTCCTGTGATTCATTTCGCAACCTGGCAACTTCAGCCCGCAATTTATGGATCTCGCCGTTCTGCAAACGCAGCCGGTCATTCTCCTGCTCGGCAAGAGCTAAACGGCTTTCCAGATCTGCCAATTTAGCCTTCAGCTTTTGGCTGTCTCCCGGAGCTGGCAGCATCGAAAACGACTGCATCTGTTCTCGCAATTGCGCTGCCTGGTAGGTCTGGTAAATCCCTGTTCCCACAGCCACGACCAGAGTGGTCGCGACCAAAGCCTTCTGCGTTGTTGTCATAAAAAATATTTTCCCTGCTGTGATTGTTCCTGTGGTTTGAAGACTCCCCGCAACGACCACTGCCGATGAGATTGCGGTTGTTAATCCTATCGGAGCGGCGTTGACGGCGTTTGCTGCAAGCGTTGTAGAAAGGACACTGACGGTCATCGTCACGCCTCTGCGAGTCAGTTGCGTGCGAAGTTTATCAATCGCGCGACTCACCCTTTTCTGGGCGGTGTCATCGCTGATCCCGAGCGTGGCGCCGATCTTGTGAAAGTCCTGGTGCTTGAAAAAGCGGAGTAGGACAGCTTCACGCTCAGGGTCACTCAATTCGGCCATGGCTTCATCGAGGACAGGAGAAAGAGAGGACCAGTCCTCGCTTGTTTCAGATGCGGTTATGAATTGTTCCATAGCTTCCATTTCCCGTTCGTGCCGCCGCCGTTCGTCGCGCAAGAGACTGAGCGACGCAAAACGGGTACTGCGATAAAGCCAACCGAGAACCGAAGAATTTTCCGTGAAACTCTCTGCGAGCGAGGGCGCTTTCCGGGCGAGATCAGCGAAAACTGTTTGAGTCACGTCGCCCGCCAGATCAGGCGAAGGCACCTGGCGCAACGCCGCAGAATAGATCAGGTCCGTGTGCCGCTGAACGATCTCTCGAAAGGCGGCTTCACTGCCTTTCCGGGCATACTCGCGAAGGAGTTGGGCATCCGATTTATCCTGCATCTCACCTATTAAACATCCGCGAGCTTCTAATTCCGACAAAGATTCTTTTGCAAAACGCCGTTTGTGGGAGAAAAGCCTTATCAACGTCTCTGCAAGTCTTGAACTGCCGTCAAAAGATCTTTAACGCCTCCGGAATTCTTAAAATATCGTTTAAAACGGTGAAAGTTGTTCAGAAGTAATCAAGCATCCTCCTTCGACGGCAAGTTGCGATAATCATTGCAAATCTGCGCCAAGACACAAAATCTCTCCTGGTCGCCTTTTCTAGAGGAAAGGCGCCGATCAAGAGATGGAAGAAGCTGCCAACAGCACGGCGACGGCAATAAAGAAAAAGAAACCACTGGATGGTTATCCGCAAGCGATCGCGGCTGCCATTGGTGTGCTGGCGGTTATTTCACTGGTTCTTCAGCACGGCTTTCCGTTTGGCCAGGAATTTCGTTCATGGTTCAACTGGTTTGATGTGGGGCTGGCCGTTGTGTTGTTTGTTGCAGCAATCCGCCCACTGCGAAATGGAGTGCTCCGCGGGAAGCTTCTCCACGAATTTCGCTTTGAATACCTGCTATTGGGAACTTTCGTCCTTGGAATGATCCTCACCTGGATACTCCCCCGTCAAGAATTGGCGGTTACAATTGATTTATTGCACCTGCAATCACTTGGAGATCTTCGTTTTGGGCTGGTGCAACTCTTTCTCCTTGGAAATGTCTGCGTCCAAATGCTGCATTTTTTACAACGTATCTTCGCCTATGGTGTGCGGCCCCAAATCATCCTCGCTGGTTCGTTTGGTTGCCTGATCGTTTTAGGCACTCTGCTCCTCCTCCTTCCTCGGGCCAGCACCAAACCAGATCAACCCCTTGCCTTGGTGGATGCCTTTTTTACTGCCACGAGCGCCACTTGTGTGACAGGACTAGTGGTGCGTGACACCGGGACAGATTTCTCAACCATGGGCCAGATGATCATCCTCGCTTTGTTCCAGCTCGGTGGATTGGGGATTATTACTTTCGTAGCCTTTATCTCTGTTTTTTCCGCAAAAGCATTGCCCGTTCCCCAGATGATCGCTTTCCGGCAGATTATCAATGCTCCCGGAATGAACGATCTCAAGCGTCGGCTCGTCGGGATTGTGCTTCTCACACTTTTGTTTGAGCTATCAGGAGTCGTCAGCCTGTTTTACTTTTTTTCACCGTCTGAAATTGATCCCCTGGGGCGACTGCATTGGAGCGTGTTTCACTCGATTTCAGCTTTTTGCAACGCCGGTTTTGCGCTCCAGGCAAACAGCCTCGAAAGCTTGCGAAACAACTTAGGAATAAACATTACGATAATGGGGTTAATTGTTGTTGGTGGATTGGGATTCCTGGTGATTCCTGAACTAATCGAATATTTCCGGGGACGCATTCGAGCTTCCGGATGGAGGATTCGTTCCCGGAACTACAAGTTTTTACGGCCAAGGCGGCCTCGTCTGACTGTTCAAACCAAAATGTCTCTTTGGGTGACTTTCTCGCTGATTGCCGTGGGGATGTTGACCTTCTGGTTGTTGGAATCCAACCACATGCTCGCCAACGCAGGCATCGGCGAAGGTCTGCTGACTTCTGCGTTTCAATCCATCACAACGCGCACCGCTGGTTTCAATACCGTTTCAATTGGTGATCTGCAGCCTGCCACGCTCATCGTCATCATGATTTTGATGGTTATCGGCGGTTCTCCAGTCTCAACCTCCGGAGGAATCAAAACGCTTACGTTTGGAATTCTCCTGCTTTCCCTGCGCACGATGATTCTGCAAAAGGAAAAAGTGGAGGCGTTTGGTCGCACCCTTCCCCAAAAGGCATTGTTTACCGCTCTAAGTGTGTTTGTGCTCTACATAATGACAGCGGCGGTAGGTTTCTTTTTATTAGCCCTGTTCGATCCGCAAATCCCTTTGCGCGAGCTGGGATTCGAAATGATTTCAGCACTCAGCACGGTTGGACTTTCAACAGGCATCACGTCGCAACTGAGTACCGGCAGCAAGGTTGTGTTGTGTGTGGCGATGTTTATCGGAAGGGTGGGTCCCATCTCGCTGGTGCTTTCGGTATTCCAGTCTAGAAAACAGACGGACTATGACTTTCCCGACGAAGATGTGATTGTCGGCTAAGCCTCGTATAAAGAAATAATTATGAAATGCGCTGTCATTGGACTCGGTGAATTCGGAAGGTCGGTAGCGATAGGTCTCGCCCGCAATGGGGCAGAGGTCATCGCCGCGGACATAGATATGAAGCGAGTAAATCGTGTCAAAGATGAAGTGGCACTTGCCATCCGCGTGGATGCCAGCCATGAGCACGCGCTCCTCTCACAAGGTATCGGGGATGTAGATGTTTTGATCGCGGCGATTGGTGATAACTTCGAGGCGCAAGTACTCCTGGTAGTTCATGCGAAGCAATTTGGAATAAAGAAGATCATAGCCCGAGCAACAACGCCTGATCATATCCGGGTACTGAAAGCAGTCGGCGCGGATGAGGTTTTCAATCCGGAGGATGAAGCTGCACGCTGGACAGTGCAGCGTTTGCTGATCACCAACATCACCAGTTATTTTGAACTGGCGGAAGGATTCAGCATCGTGGAGGTCGAAGCGCCTCCGGGTGTCGTTGGCAAAACGCTTGAGCAACTGGATCTTCGCCGTTCCTTCCGAATCAACCTTGTGGCTATCAAGAGAACCACGGAGGGACCAAACGAGACACGAATTCTTAAAACGTTCAACCCTGTGCCGATGCCCGGAGAAGTGATCCAACCTGGCGACACTTTAGCATTGGTTGGCAGCGTACTCGACCTGGCGAACTTCATCAGCGAATACAGCTAGGATTTACATTCACAAACGCCAGAGATTAAGTGCTAAATCCTTAAGCAGTGTGAAACGAACGGGAAAAACATGAAGTTTATAGTTTCCCAACTGACGGTTTTCCTTAAGCCCGGAACAAGTCGGCGCAACATCCGACTGCTGCTACGGTTTCTGGTTGTGCTGGCCTGTGTGATCACAGTCTATGCGGCGACGTTTCATTTGTTGATGCGACTCGAAGGCCAGGAGCACAGTTGGCTCAGCGGGTTTTATTGGGCATTGACGGTGATGTCCACCCTGGGATTTGGCGACATCACTTTTACGAGCGACATCGGGAGGTTGTTTTCAATCGTTGTCCTGCTTTCGGGAATGATATTCCTGCTTGTCCTGCTGCCCTTCACTTTTATCGAGTTCTTCTACGCTCCATGGATGCAGGCTCAGTCGGAGTTGCGGGCGCCTCGCCAGTTGCCTCTATCAACTGAAGGGGCATGTGGTCCTGACCAACTACGACCCGGTGACAGTGGCGCTCATGCACAAACTCGATCATTACAAATATCCCTATATCCTTTTGGTCGGCGACCTGACTGACGCGCTAAAACTGCACGACATGGGGATCAAAGTAATGTTTGGTGAAGTCGATCGGCCAGAGACCTACCGTGCGGCGCGGGTTGATAAAGCGGCATTAATTGCCGCCACCGGCACGGATGTCGTCAATACCAACATTGCTTTCACGGCCCGTGAAATGAGCGCAACGGTGCCAATCGCCACCACAGCCAGCTTCAGTGATTCGGTGGATATTCTGCAACTGGCCGGCAGTTCGCATGTGATTCAGTTGGCGGAAATGCTGGGGCAATCGTTGGCGCGCCGCATCAGCGGGGTTGATGCGCGCACGCATGTCATTGGACAATTTGGAGATCTTCTCATCGCCGAAGCAACAGCGGCAGGAACACCTCTTGTCGGGAAAACGCTCGCACAATGCAATGTGCGTGAGCATGCGGGTGTCAGCATTATTGGGGTTTGGAAACGCGGCTCATTTGAAACGGCGACTGCTGAAACCAAAATCGATTCGCACTCGGTTCTCGTCCTGGCAGGTTCCCAGGAGCAACTGAGTAATTATGACGAACTGTTTTGCATTTATCACGTGAGCGGCGCTCCAGTCATCATTGTTGGCGGAGGCCGGGTGGGCCGCGCCGCAGCACGGGCACTGGAGGAACGTGAAGTGGATTATCGCATTATCGACCCTTCTCCCGACCGTATTCGTGGCGATAAGTATATCCTCGGCAGCGCCGCCGACCGCGCGACGCTGGAACGTGCCGGCATCAATGAAGCCCCGGCGATCGTCATCACTCCGCATGAGGATGATACCAATATCTACCTGACGATTTACTGCCGTCGCCTGCGACCAGACATCCAGATCGTCAGCCGTGCTACGAGAGAGAGAAATGTGGCGACATTGCACCGGGCTGGCGCGGATTTCGTGCTCTCTTATGCTTCCATGGGAGCAACAGCGATTTTTAACTTTTTGCGGCGCACCGATGTTCTCATGGTGACTGAAGGACTGCATGTGGCGGAAACGGAAGTTCCCGCGGGGCTTGCCGGAAAAACGTTGGCCGAGGCTGCCATTCCCCGGGAAACGCAATGCACCGTGGTGGCATTGCGCACGGCAGAGGGGTTGCAGATCAATCCAGAGCCTACAACAGAATTGACGAAGGGGGCTGACATTATCCTGATTTGCACGCCAGAAGGCGAAGAACGATTCATCAAGCGTTACGGCCCCGGTGAAATCATTCGCAAACCAATCTCTGCAACTCAACCGGTGGATTGAAGCGCAAACCCATGGGTAAATTTTGACACTGCCCCCAAACCGGAGCGCGGCTGATGCTTCGCACAAACAGAACTATAGAAACGACGTCACCACAAAGCGGTTATTACGCCGCGCTTCGTTCCTGCGGCAATCTCACCCGTTTAAGATCGCGCCAAAATCCACTGCGTCGGAACGTTTCAGTTTGACGGAAGTAAAACGACTTCAATAGATTCCAAGACATGATCAAGGCTTTCCTTCCAGGTTCTCCATTACTGAAATGGTTTTTGGCCCTCGCTTTCTTCACATCATCTTTACTCCCAGGACTTGCGCAAACGCAAAGTGCGGATGAGCAATACCTGACCATCTTCAGCACCATCGACCAGGCGGATACACTGAACCAAGCCGGACAGACCGAGAAAGCGAAAGCCAAATACCAGGAGGCACAAAGCGCTTTGATTGATTTCAAGAAGCGCAATCCCGCGTGGAGTCCCAAGATTGTCAATTATCGTTTGAATTATGTGGCCCAGCAGCTTGCCGCCAAACCGCAGCCCGATGCTGCTCCTCCAATTGCCAGCACTCCAGCCAAACCAACAGTTCAATCGTCCACCCAGCAGTTAAAACTAGTCGATGCTGGAGCAGAACCGCGCACAGTTGTGCGCATCAAAGCCAACCCTGGCGACAAGCAAATCGTGCAGATGATCATGACAGTCGCCATGGACATGGGAATGGGCCAGCCAATGCGAATGCCGCCAATCCTCACGACGTTGGATTTGACCGTTAAAGACGTTTCTGCCAATGGCGATATGACTTATGAAGTAATTATTAGCGATACCGACGTATTGGATGACGCGGATGTCGCGCCGGAAATCATTCAAGCCACTCAAAATTCCATGAAGGGCATGCTCGGTCTTTCCACCACGGGAACCATGTCCAGCCGGGGGTTCAATTTATCCACTGAACTCAAGTTGCCGCCGGGAGCAAACGCAGAGGCCCGCGGCAAAATGGAGGAATTGAAAGCATCTATTGTCGCTGCTTCCGCTCCGTTTCCCGAGGAACCAATCGGGCTGGGCGCCAAATGGGAAGTAAAGCTCCCGGTTAAAAGCCAGGGAATGACTATCAACCAATCTACGACTTACGAATTAATTTCCATCGAAGGGGATCAACTCAATGTGAAGAGCAGAGTGACGCAAAATGCAACTAACCAAAAAATCCAACATCCAGCAGCGCCAACCATGAAGATTGATGTGCCGAAGATGACCGGCACCGGCGTGGGCGATGCAAATTGGGATCTTACAAAACTCATGCCGACACTGGCTTCAATGGAGTCACATTCCGAAATTTCCATGGTGATGAATCAAGGCGGTCAAAAACAGGCGCTTACCATGAAAACGGATATAAATGCCCACTTCGAAACGAAGTAAAGATCGTCGCCGGTTATCTGCGGTTTATCTGTCCTTTTAAGAGGCGTGCATCGTTTCGCTTCGGTTGACGATATACAACGCGACCCGGCACAACGTCACTGAGGCATTTCAATCGTCATTACTGGCTGATATTGCATCGGCGCATCCGGGCCGAGCGGCAGGCCGAGGAAATACCACCCGAGCAAAAGAATCGTCCACCCGATGGCGAAGGCAATTGAGTAAGGCAACATGGAAGAGATGAGTGTGCCCATCCGCAGCTTCGGATCGTACTTCTGGGCAAACGCCACGATGAGCGGGAAATAAGGCAGCAGTGGTGTTATCACATTGGTGGTGGAATCACCCACGCGATAGGTGGCCTGCGCCAGTTCAGGACTGTAGCCAAGCCCCATCATCATCGGGACGATCACCGGAGCCATCAGCGCCCATTTCGCAGAAGCAGAACCGATGAACAAATTGATCGTGCTGCTCAAAAGCAAGATGCCGACGAGCAGTGGAACTTCTCCGAGACCAATACCTTTTAAAAACTGAGCGCCTGACAACGCGAACATCAGGCCAAGGTTCGACCAATTGAAGTAGGCGACAAACTGCGCGGCGACAAACGCGAGCACGATGTAGCTGCCCATGGTGGCCATGGTGTCGCCAGTCATTCTCGCAACATCAGCGGGGCTGCGCACCGAACCGGTCATTGCGCCGTAAATGATGCCGGGAATGATAAAGGCAATCGCAATGATGAGGACCAGTGATTTGTAAAAGGGTGCGAGCGACCCATCCGCGGCACGCAGGAGACCCTGCTCTGGCACAATCGTCCACGCGATCAGTGCGCCTATGATCAGGAAGGAAGAAAGGGCAACCCAGGTAGCGCGCCGTTCGGTAACGGTTTGTTCAGTAAGACCGGTTTCGATCGGCTCAAGCATCTTTGAGGCATCCCATTTACCCAGGCGGGGTTCGACAATTTTGTCGGTGACCAACCAACCAATGATCGTAATGAGGAATACCGAGGCAATCATGAAATAGTAATTGGCAGTCGCATTGACCTGGTAAGCGGGATCGTAGAGTTGCGCCGCGGATTGCGTAAAACCGGCAAGCAACGGATCCAGCGAAGTGAGCACGAGATTGGCGGAAAACCCGCCAGAAACTCCCGCGAAGGCCGCACATAAACCGGCAATCGGATGACGTCCCATGCTGGCAAAAAGAACCGCTCCCAGCGGCACGAGAACGACATAACCTGCATCTGTCGCAATCGAACTCATGATACCGGCGAAAACAATCGTCGCGGTGATCAACGAACGCGGCACATTCAGCACCATCATTTTCAAGAGTGAAGAGATGAGACCGCTTCGTTCCGCCACACCAATGCCGATCATCGCAACGAGCACTGTTCCAAGGGGCGGGAACCCGGTGAAGTTAGTAACGGCCTCAGTGAAGATGCGTTGGATCTGATCCGGCGCGAGAAGATTGACCGGCGCAATTTCATTGCCAGTCGTCGGGTGATAAAGCACCCACCCGGTTTTCGCCACGATCCAACTGACAATCGGCACCAGCGCCGCGATGACAAAGAACAGGACGAGCGGATGCGGCAACCGATTCCCTGCCCGCTCGACTACATCGAGCAATCGAAGAACGACACCAGAACGAGTCCCTTTCGTTGAAGTTGATTCAGGCATGCGTGGAGTTGCTTTAGTAATGGAGTCGGGATTACTGCGCCACCTTGTAGTTGGGGTTCGGCTCGTTCATTGCCGCGGAGACACTCGCCCGCCAGTCGTGCAACATGGCCGTCATTTTCTTCGCTATTTTCGGTTGCTCCCGCGAGAGATCGCGCTGCTCGCCCGCATCTTTCCGGAGATTGAACAATTGGACGGTGTTATTCTCGAAATACTCTAGCAGTTTATAATCGCCATGGCGGATCGCTCCGCCCGGACTCTGCATCCCATGATTGCTGTAGTGCGGGAAATGCCAGTAAATCGCCTCTCGATCCAGCTTCTTTTTGCCCCTCACCAGGCCGGCAAAACTCAATCCGTCCGTGTGTTGTTTGGGCCGAGCGGGGACACCAATCATTTCCAATATAGAGGGATACAAATCGGCGCTGATGACCGGCACGTCATTAACTTTGCCGCGCTGGCCGCGGTTGGGCCACTTCACCATCAATGGCACGCGGATGCCGCCTTCATAAAGCCACCCCTTTGCGCCGCGCAACGGCAGATTGGAAGTCGCATACGCCCCATCAAGCCTGGAAGGCGGGACCACGTGATCCGGACGCCCGAAATTCGCGGCGGACATGCCGCCGTTATCCGAGTAGAAAATCACAATCGTATTGTCAGAGAGACCGAGCGCCTCAAGTTTCGACATGACCCGCCCGAAACTCTCGTCCATGTTTTCAACCATCGCGGCGAACTGAACATTGTCCTGCTCTTGCTTGATCTTGACCGTCTGCCTGGGGAGGACTTGATACCCCTGATAGACTTCGTCCTGCAACAGCGCGTCCAACTCCCCACGCGACAACGGGTCTTTCGCGTCCGGATTGCCTTCCAGAATAAATGCCGGGCCACTGCCAGCGGTACTGCGACTCAGCTTCGCCTGATATTTGCTGACAAGATCCGCCCGCCCCTGAATCGGATCGTGGACAGCGAAATGAGACAGATAGAGAAAGAATTGGCGGTCCTTGTTTTGTTCAATGTATTTGAGGGCTTCGTCCGTCAGGCGATCGGTGAGGTAGTCTCCCGGGGCGTCGTCCAGTCCTTCCAATCGAAAAGGTGCGTGGTAACCGCCGTTGGGCCAACCTCTATTCCAGCGTGGAATCTGCACATCAAATCCATGCCGCAATGGCCCGGACGGTTCCTCGCCCAGATGCCATTTCCCAAAGTGGCCCGTGGCATAACCGTGTTCTTTGAGCGCTTCGGCGATCGTCGTTTCTTCGAATGGCAAATGCTGGCGGATCGTGGCGTTCTTTAGTTTTTGGAATGGATGCTCTCGCCGTCCCGGCAACCAATCGGTCATCTGAAGCGTGGCCGGATATTTGCCGGTCATGATGCTGGCGCGCGTTGGGGAACAGACATGGCAGGCGGAATAGGCCTGGGTGAATCGGACACTCTCCCTGGCAAAGCGGTCAATATGCGGCGTTTCGTAAAAAGGACTGCCATAACAGCCCAGGTCGCGCCACCCCAGATCGTCAACCAGAAAGAGCACCACGTTTGGCAACCGTTCGGCCGCATCCGCATGGATCGGAGCAACGGCGAAAACCAGGAGCAGGAGGATGCGATAAATTGTTTTCATAATGTTTTCGAAGGGATGTATGAGGCAGCATGACTCTGCTCCCAAATAGCCTCAAGCTGAATTTCAACTGACCATCTCACACGTGCGCATCTTGACATTGGTTGCTACGTTCGGAGCGCTCCGTAGCAACGTGAAGATGCCCATCCAGTCGCTGCGCTCACTCCCTTCTCGACACATTCCCCTCAACTCCCTAATTTCCGCCGCGATGATTCAACGCTATTCCCGCGCCGAGATGCGGAACATTTGGACGGACGAAAACAAACTTAAAACCTGGTTGCAGATCGAATTGCTCGCCAGTGAAGCGCTCGTCGCTGAAGGCACGGTGCCGAAAAAAGATTTCGCTAAAATGAAAGCTGGGGCGGACAAGTGTTTCGCCGACACCAAAGCGCTCACCGAACGCGCCAAGGAATTGGAAAGAACGTTGAACCATGACGTGATCGGATTCACGACCGCTGTCGCCGAACAGATCAATGACCAGGCCAGTCGCTGGCTCCATTTCGGTCTGACCAGCAGTGACATCGTGGACACCGGATTCGCGGTGCAGATGACGCAATCCGCCGACATCCTGATCGCCGACGTCGAAGCTTTGCGCAAAGTGATCGCCAGGAAAGCGCGCGAACACCAGTTTACTCCTTGTATCGGACGCAGCCATGGCATTCACGCGGAACCAACCACTTTCGGCCTCAAGATGGCGTTAATGCATGACGAATTTGGACGCGCGCTCGAACGCCTCGAACGCGCTCGCGACCTGGTGTCCGTCGGAAAGCTTTCCGGAGCCGTTGGCACCAGCGCACATTTATCACCGAAGGTCGAAGCGTATGTTTGCAAAAAGCTCGGCCTGCGCCCTGCCCCGATTGCCACGCAAGTGATTCAGCGCGACCTTCATGCCGATTTCATGTCAGCCATTGCGCTCGTTGGCGCGAGCATCGAACGTTGGGCCACGGAGTTTCGTCATTTCCAACGCACAGAAGTTTTGGAAGCGGAAGAATTCTTCGCCAAAGGTCAGAAAGGTTCCAGCGCCATGCCGCACAAGCGGAACCCGATCACCGGCGAACGTCTCACCGGGCTCGCTCGTGTCCTTCGCGGAAACGCCATCGCCGCAATGGAAAACGTCGCCCTCTGGCATGAACGCGACATCTCCCACAGTTCTGTTGAGCGCATTATCTTTCCGGATTCCTGCACGCTGCTCGATTACATGCTGACCCTACTGACGAAACTGACTGATGGACTGATCGTTTACCCGGAAAACATGAAGCGCAACCTTGGCCTTTCGCTTGGGATGTGGAATTCACAAACTGTCCTGCTCGCCCTGATCAAAAAAGGTCTCAGCCGCGAACAGGCCTACGACATCGTCCAGCGCAACGCGATGGAAACCTGGCAAGCCAAACACGCCGGACAATCCGATGCCGATTTTCTTAAACAACTCCTAAGCGATCCGGACGTGAAGAAACATTTCGCAAAAGACGAACTGGAAAAACTTTGCTCTCTCGAATTCCACTTCAAAAATGTGAAGGCTCGGTTTAGGAAACTGGGGATTTGACGGCAACGAATAGGAGAAGATTGGATAAGGTAACTTTTTGCTTTCACCCGCTGAATGAAAGTAAAAGTGCATCCGTTTCAGCCATAGGTTCAACTTTCCCTTGGCGCGCTATCCTGTGGTTTTAAGATCATCCGGAACG
>JACDHS010000150.1 GCA_013820875.1 Verrucomicrobiota bacterium
AAGAAGGGTTGGTGAAGAAAATGGAGATCACCCTACAGGTGAATGCTTTTCTGCTGAAACATCTGTGTTTATCTGTGTCCATCTGTGGTTTCTCTTCTTCCTTTGTCTTTCAACTGCCGGATTTAAGTTGAACCTTGTATACAGTAAGCGAACCGAATCGTGGACAAACGGCGCAGTTTCGCGGTGTAAACTGCCGTTTTCAGAATTCCATTCCCAATCGAGTGAACTCTTCGAACATCTTGCCTGTCGCTTTTTTCGCCTCTTTCGCGTGGTTCGTGGACGAGCAATTTGCTAAACAACCTCTACCGGAATCCGCAACGCACTACCTATGAAATATTTTGCCGTCGCATTTGCCTCTTACTTGATGGCCTCCAGTTATTCCATGGAGGCCGCTGAGTTCAAATTTCCCGGACACACGCTCACGGTTCCAGACGGCTTTACGGTGGAGCTTGTTGCCGGGCCACCTTTCATCGAGCGCCCCATCAGCATGGATTTCGATGAGCGCGGCCGCCTTTATGTCACCATCTCTTCCGGATCAAACGACAACGTCCAAAAACAGCTCGCAGATAAACCGCACAGCGTCGTGCGCCTCGAAGACACCAATGGCGACGGTCGATACGATAAGAAAACGTTGTTTGCCGACAAGATGATGTTTCCGGCGGGGGCGATGTGGTTTGACGGTTCACTTTACGTCAGTGCGCCTCCGAGCATTTGGAAACTGACTGACACGAATGATGACGGCGTAGCGGACAAACGCGAAGAATGGTTCGACGGCAAAACATTGACCAATTGCGCCAACGATTTGCACGGACCGCACCTCGGGCCTGATGGCTGGATCTACTGGTGCAAAGGGGCGTTTGCCGAACAAACGCATGAGGTCAACGGAAAGCCATTCACCTCCCGCGCAGCACACATCTTTCGCGCTCGCCCGGATGGCAGCCGGATTGAGCCCGTCATGACCGGCGGCATGGATAATCCTTCCGCGATCGAATTCACACCCACCGGTGAACGACTGCTGGTGGGAACCTTTTTCCAAAAACCGGAAGCCGGCAAACGCGATGGCATCATTCACGCGATCTACGGCGGTGTTCACGGCAAGGTGAACGCAGTTCTCGACGCTCACAAAAAAACCGGCGACCTCATGCCGCTCATGACGCACCTCGGACCATCCGCCTCTTGCAGCATCATTCAATATCGTTCGCTCACATGGGGTCATGAATTCGAAGAAAATTTGTTTGTCGCAAATTTCAACCTGCACAATGTCACACGCCACGTGATGAAACCGCACGGGGCCACCTTTCGCACTCAGGACGAAACATTTCTTTCGTCCGACAATCCCGATTTTCATCCCACCTGTTTGCTCGAAGATGCCGATGGCACCCTGCTCGTGATCGATACCGGTGGCTGGTACAAACTCTGTTGCCCCACCTCGCAGCTTTGGAAGCCTGACGTGATCGGCGCCATCTACCGCATCCGCCGCACTGGCGCATCGACGATTGAAGACCCGCGCGGTTTGAAATTGGACTGGGCCAAATCAACTCCCGCTGAACTGACCAAAATGCTGGACGACGAACGGCCACGGGTTGTGACTCGCGCCATCCATCAACTCGCTGCGCGAAAAACTGAATCCATCCCGGCGCTTTATGAAGTATTAGTGAAATCCAAATCCGAGGATGCCCGTCGCAATGCTGTTTGGGCGCTGACGCAGATTGATGATCCAAAAGCCCGCCGGGCGGTTTATGCCGCGTTTCCACCAACGGACAACACTGCACAGCGTCCCGATGAAACTGTGGTGCAAGCTGCGCTCTATTCCATTGGGCTCTGGCGCGATCGGAATGCGCTTGAAGCTCCCGAGGCATTCTCGGCGACACTGGCGTTCTCAGACGCATTGAGCGGCAGAAATTCAGCCACGGCCCGCGTGGCAGCGGAAGCGTTGGGAAGGATCGGCGACAAATCTTTTGGTGCTCGTCACCTGTTGAGAAGCTATGCGTGGGACAACTCAGATGATCGTGCCCTGGAGCATTCGCTCATTTACGCACTCATTGAACTCAATGATCCCGAATCCACCGCGCACGGTTTGACCAATGCCGCCACGCAACGCGGTGCATTGATCGCGCTCGATCAAATGGAAAATGGCGGATTGAAACCGGAACAGGTCACTCCGTTTCTCACCTCCACCAACGCGAAATTAAAAGAAACGGCTTCCTGGATTGCCAGTCGCCATCCGGAATGGGGCCCTGCCCTCGCTGGGTTTTTCCGCGACCGATTAGCTGCAAGATCTTTTACGACTGCAGAACAGGAAGAGTTGCCCAGGTCGGTGGCTGATTTCACCCGCGACGCCGCAATGCAGCAAGTGCTTGCCGATACGTTAAAAGAGGGTTCGACCGAACAAGCCCAGTTGATTGCTCTCCGGGCAATCGCACAATCGAAGTTGAAAGAAGCGCCCACGTCCTGGACTGCGGAGATCATCCGGATTTTAAACGCAGGTGACAGCGCTTTGATTCCCGAATCCGTGCTCGCAGCGGGCGCATCTCCATCCGCCAAGGTTCATGCCGCGCAATTGGCGTCTGCCTTGTCACGGGTGGCGGCAAATAAGACTCAATCCGTCGAGGTGCGACTCAACGCATTGGCCACCATGCCGCCGGGAGCGGTCATCGAACCTCAACTCTTTGATTTCTTGCGCGAGAACATGCAACCGGACAAACCGGTCATGACTCGCAGTGCGGCGGCGGGAGTTCTGGCGAAGGCGAAGTTGAACCATGAACAATTACTCAAGCTGGCGGACGAGCTGAAATCAATTGGACCGATGGAAGCAGCGAAAATTCTGCCGGCTTTCGGGAAAACGACGAACGAAGGTGTGGGACTCAAATTGATAGCAACCCTCAAGGAGGCGAAAACGCTTTCCAGTCTGCGGGTGGAACAATTAAAACCGCTTTTCGCCAAATTTCCTGCGCCAGTGCAGTCCCAGGCCGAATCATTGCTGGCTTCTCTCAACATGGATGCGGAAAAACAAGTGGCGCACCTGGACGAATTGCTTGCCTCGCTCAAAGATGGGGATGTGCGTCGAGGACAGGCGGTCTTCAACAGTCCCCAGGCAGCGTGCGCGGCATGTCATGCCATCGGGTATGCCGGCGGCCGTCTTGGTCCTGACCTCACCAAGATCGGTCGGATCCGCAATGAACGCGATCTGCTCGAAGCGATCGTTTATCCCAGCGCCAGTTTCGTTCGCAGTTACGAATCGATGGTGGTAGTCACCCATTCCGGCGATGATTTCAGTGGCGTCCTGAAAACCGATGGGACGGACGAAATCGTCCTTGCGACCGGCCCGGGTTCAGAAGTCAAAATCGCCCGCAAAGACCTCCAGGAAATGCGCCCCGGCACCCTCTCCGTCATGCCCGCCGGCCTTGACGAGCAATTAAGCACACAGGAACTCGCCGACCTGATCGCGTTTTTGAAAGCGGCGAAGTAATCCTAAAAACCGCAGTTTAACCGCTAATCTTCGCTAATCTTCGCTAATAGTCGCTAATGGAGAAGCGGTAACGCAACAAAGACTTCACCCTACAGGTGAATGCTTTTCTGCTGAAATATCTGTGTCCATCTGTGGTTTCCCTTCTTCCTTTGTCTTTCAACTGCCGGATTTAAGGTAATAGAAGGCTGGCATAATTAGCGGCATGCCGCCGCGATGGGTGGAACAGCCAACCTGGCTGTTATCGGCGGCAACTTGCCGCCGATCTGTTGGGCGTCAAGGAAATCACCATACATACGAGGCTTATCAGACGTTTTACTCGGCGGGCTGGTAGCCCGCCGTAACGGGCAGGTTGCCCGGTCCACCCAGACCAACGCACCGGTGGCTAAGTAAGCCCCCTCCACTATTCTTTCACGGTTACCGGTCCCTGAGGCGGAATGGATTCGTTAGTGAATAGCAGCTCCTCCTGGGAATGAACCGGTTTGCCTGTTTTGTCGATGAGAGTTACGGTCACAAAACAGACCCAACGCCTGCCTGGATCACCAAACGATTCCGTGCTGACCACCGCAGTTTGGCCATCATAGATTGTAACCTCCCCTTTCCTTTCCCTCGCTGCCAATCCTGCTGCTACTAACGATGTGTCAGCCAATATTTCAGTGGTGAGATGGATGCCAATACCATCCGCCTGAACAATTGGAATATAATCGAGCATGGGAATATCGGGTGACATCGAAATCTGCACCTGTCGTCCGCTGAGAGTTGTAACTCGAGGAGCGGACAAAGTTTCCAGGTTCTTCTGTTTCAAGGCCCGAGACACAACGTTGTATTGTTTGGGGGGTAACACGCCCGACACAAAACTCAGGTTCGTTGAAACGGCGGACACAAAACTTTTACCCAGGCGATTTTGCACGTGGGGAATAAAGCCGCGGCCCAGTTCACCAGAAAGAAACCACTCAAACCCTAAACTTTTCGCAGTGGCATCGTCTAATTCTATGATTTCGGTTGAAATGGTTACTTGCGGCGTCGGTCTGTTAAGTTGCTGAACGGATTGCTCTATCAATTCCAGGTTCTCCTCATCCGCTCGAACGAAATACTTTGGCGGGTTAGTCGGGGTGTAAATACGAGTGTGCAAACCCAAAGCGTCGGGCTTGCCAGCAGCGTTCTCCTTTTGATGAGTTTTGAGAAACACGATCGTCTCAGGCTTGACCGAATCGGGCAGCGGAACTGCCTTAACATTTAGCAATTTTTCCAATTTGATGATGGATGCATCGTCCGCTCTAACGCAGAGCAGGTTGGATTTGTTATGAAAATATAGAGCGTATCGAGGCTTCAAACTGATCCCTTGCGCCTTTAAATACCTAAAGATGGTTTGGATTGATTTCTCCGAATCCACTTTGCCGACTTGTGATACCGCCTGTTGCAGCAATTTATCAGGATCGATCAGGAAAATATAGTTAACATCCGAGTTAGAACTGCTACCGACAGAATAAGATTCGAGAATGGGTTTCAGCAGGTCTTTAAGCTTCTCGAGCTTTGAACTGGAGGCGCGGACGATTACTTCTTCACTCTGTATATACAATAAAACACTTTCGATTTCCGTCTCGAACGTTATACCGTTCTTGGTCAGATAACTGACAAAGGCCAATTGCGAAGAATCTGGTCGCGTGGTAACGATTTGGCCATTGCCAAAAACCCTACTCTCTTCATCTGTCTCAACCACCTGCTCACGGATTTCCAACTTAGCCAGCAAAGCAGTGGCATCCACTTTGAGGAAACCTGTAACAAGTTTCGCATTTTCTCGGGGTAACTGAGTGTCCGTGGCAGATTTATCTTCTCCTGCGAATGGGTATCGCGTCTCTCGCTCCTCTTTGACTGCCGCTAATGTTAGCGCCACCATCGAATTGCCCCAGGAACCCTGAACCGTGGAACTGAAATCGCGTCCTTTCTGCGTCTCCCGATTTTCAAACCACCCGACCGTGCAGACGAGCAGCGCAACCAGGCAGATCGGAGCGATGATTTTGACAACAGTTTGATGCCATGCTTTTCCGGAGTGAAAAGGTCTCTCCTTTAAGTTCAATAAAGCCTCCACCCGTTTACCGAGGTTGGAACGAAAGCCGCCAACGCCCAATGCATTCATCGGACGCGACGCTGTTAATTGGCGTCCAAATGTGACGAGACATTCCGCAAGAGTGATCGGCCCGTTCTCGAGCAGCGTCACTGCTTCATCCGCGGCAAACTCGCTGGCGACGTGAAGCTGACGGCGCATCCACCAGGCTCCCGGATGCCACCAGAAAACTGCGGTCACGATGTTGGCGATGAGATACCAGAGCGGGTCATGCGCGCGCAGATGCGCCAGTTCGTGAGCCAACATGGCTTGCTGTTGTGCAGGAGTGAATTGTTCAGCAAACCCGCGTGGAACTCCGATGCTCGGACGGGCAATACCAAAGGCGATTGGGCCGGAGACCCGTTGCAATTCATAAACGCGCACCCTGCGGCGAAGCCCCAGTTGTTCTGAAAGCAATTTGATATCAGCCAGCAACCCGGCATCGGTGAGCCGTTTCCGTTTGGAACGAAATGCAACAAAGACGCCTTGCGCAAAAAGAATTCGTCCCAGCACCAATGCTCCACCCACAAGCCAAAGCATCGCCGGCCACCAACAATTCTTCGGAAGCTCAAAAACCGCGTCTGAAATCGGAACCGACGAAACGGCAACCGTCTCTTCAGTAAAAGAGGGGATAAACTCCGGCGCCGGATCGAAGACCCTGACGCTGACAACGCGTTGCGGTGCCGTTTTACCAAACAGCCAAATGCCCAACCCTTTGCTTGCGCCGGTCACCTCGATCGCAGCAATCAGCAACGAACAAATGAGTGCTATTTGCCAAATGGCACGCCGCCATGAACTGGATTTGCAGAATAACTGCGCGATCAGGGCCAACCCAGCGACCGCGCAAAGCCCAATCCCAAGCCGTGCGAAAAACTGTAGCCACGTGGAAAGATCGATCGTGTTCATAATTTTTTCTTCCTTGCGGCCACCATCTTTTCGATCTTCACCAACTCTTCCCGGCTCACTTCATGGGTGCTGAGAAGATGACTCACCATGTCGGCCAGGCTGCCCTCGAAGAGGCGATCCACAAAATGTGCGGACATCTTTTCCGAGACCTCCTGCTCTTTCACCAGTGGCTTGTAGATAAACTTGCGATCCTCCACCCGATGTTTCACCAAACCCTTCACCTCCATCTTGCGCAGCATGGTGGCAATGGTCGTGTAGGCGAGTTCGGTTTCTTCCGCGAGTGCTTTATGAACTTCCGGCACGGATGCTTCGGTGTTGGTCCAAAGCACTTTCATGATCTGCAGTTGAAGATCTCCCAGCTTGTGAACGGTCGGTTTTGGCGGCATGTGTGACCGAGGTAATACTACTTAGGTAATAGTGTAAAGCGATTTGTTGCCGAAAGTAATTTTGGGAGAGTTACCCGAGTTGGAGGAAACATCCGAAGTAACTTCCAACTGCCGTTTTCAAAATGACTTATGGCAATCGCTCCACACCGGATTCACATGCCTTCAGGAGGCAAAAGACAACCCGCTCCCCTTTCTGGAGAAGCGGGTTTGATCCGTAAGCCGCTTTGGAATTAATCCCGAGGAACTGCCCGGTAAAACTTGTTCACCTCGTTCGTGGAAAGATCAATGTATTGAAGTGTCCCATCGCTGTTCAAAAGTTCAGCAATCGGCTTCCAATCCACCAGGTCCGTTGTTTCTTCCAAGACGTAGTTTACACCGGCTTCACCCGAGAAAGTCAGGAGCCGGTTTCCATCCGAAAGCGTTTTGATTCCATGAAGCGTCGCTGACGTGATAGTCGTTGCTCTCCGTGTCTCGCGTTGTCCGGTAATACGTTGGTTGATGCCGTTGCACGAAATGACACCTGCAAATTTCGCGATATTGGGTGAGTTGGTGAATGCAAGCAATTGATAACTCAATGTGCGTGGATCTTTATCAGAAAATACTCCCCAGCGAATCTTTCGAGTCTCACGACAGAACACCCCACCATCACTGACGTTTGTCACCGCAAACCCGATGGGCGGCACTTCCTCCAAAGCGTAAGCTTTTACACTCGCCGCAAGTGTGACTGCAATACTGACATCGAACGGAACTCCAACGACGTAGTTGGTTGGCAACGACGCCACGGCTGAGGCGAGATGGTTGGTAGCCCACGGTTCTTCGTGTCCGAACAGGGATGTTGTTTCAATTGATGGGCTGACCCAAAGCATGGGTGGGATTGGCGTCGGGTAATGAGTGCTCAACGTGTAGCTGCCCCCTTTAGCAAAGAGGAATCCAGCACGCGTCACAAAATTAACGGGAATCGGATTGGGCGCGATGGGCCAACGCTCACAATGTTTCCAGGCGGTGGTGTAAAGATCCACTTCCTTTGCACTGAATGTCCATTTGGCCGGATCGGTATCTGCAGGATGCGGTGGTGCTGAAACGATCGCTGTTGCACCGATAATCGGAGTGGAGATCCCGTTAGCCACCGCCTCACCAACGAAGCTCTTTTCACCACTCCCGAGGGGTATCACTTCGTAAACAAACGTGCGCGGATGAGCATCATTAAAAGGCCCGAAAGTAATCCGTCCAGAGTTCACAGTGCCATGTTCTCCCGCCTGAATAGTCCATCCCGCCGGTGGAGTGTCGTGAACAATATAGTGGACAGTGTTCGTGCGCGGTTCAGCCCGCAAATGCACCCGAACCTTTACTCCCGGGACGTACCACAGCGGCAATTTCCTATGTACAAATGCGTTGTTCGTAACAAAATCATTATCGATGATAACCGCCCCGGCATGGCTAGGCTCGCCGACTATGTAGCATTCTGGCGGAGGCGGGTAAATCGCGATGCAGGCAGGCGGCTGCAAGGTAATGAACACGGTCTCATCCCCTTCAACCAGTTTGTCATCAATGGGACGAATCACGATATCCGCGGAGACCTTCCCCGCAGGAATTGTGATTAAGTTCGGGATCCAGACATAATCCACACCATTGGAAGCGGTGCCACTGATCTTGTAATAAACGGTGATGGCGACGTTTGTGTTCTCTCGACGACTGACGGTGAATGTAGCGGTATTTAAAGCCGTGGTGATCGTCGCCCCTTCCGAGGCTTCCGGGTCCGTCGCCACAATCGTGACAATCGGTTGAGGAGGGGGTGGGGCAACGGTCAGGGTCACCTTTACAAAGACCGGCTCCGAAGGTTTGACTGCTCCGCCGTTGTCCGTGGCTTTTACGCGCAAAGCGTGTTCACCAGCAGGCGCATTATGCCAAATAAAGTGAAAGAGATTCGAGTTGGAAGCGGATGTCGCTTGGTTCGTTATCACCGCAAGGGTGTTTGTGCCGGCAAGAAATTCCACAGTTTTGATAAACCCATCCGTATCGGTGGCCTGCGCCGAAATCATAATATCCGCCGGCGTCTTGTAATTCGCATAGTTAGTGGGAGCGACGATCTGCACACTCGGTGGAATATTCGTCGGTGTGGTGCTCTGATGAATGACGATATTGACCGGCGAGGATATTCCTTTTGCTTCAAAATTATCCACCGCTTTTGCAGTCAGGCTATAGCTTCCGGGTTGTGCGTTGAACCAGGTCAATTGATAAAGAGCAGTATTCTGGTTCGTAACACTCCCGATGAGGACGTTATTACGATAAAATTCAACGCGCCGCAGCCAGCCATCCGAATCCCGCGCCTCGGCTTTCAACAGGATATTCGTTGGACCAAAGAACACTGAATTGTTCGTCGGACTGAAGAGATGAACGGTGGGAACAATATTATCATTATCCAAGATAAAAACTGTGGCCTTATAATGTTCAGAATTGATCCGGTAATCTTCGGAAGCGCGCAGCGTCAGAACAATGCTTTCAGTTGGTTCTGCAATGGCGTCATCGATTGCCACCAGGGGAATCCTGATATTGTGTAAACCGGCCGGAATCGTGATGTGACCGGGCAATTCGACATAATCCACCCCATTGGAAGCTCCGCCGCTGATGGAATAATATACAATCAGGCTGCTGGTCAGGTTGGTTGTCACTCGAGCTACGGCAATCCAGTTTGTCCCGGATTCGGAGATGGCGGTGGTGCCCGCTCGAATACTGACTTCTGGGAGCGGATTGGTTGTAATCTGGCCGCAAAGCTTGATTGAAGTCGCCAGCAGGCAGACGGCGAACAGGAACAAATTGGTGGTTTTCATGGCTTCCGTATGTGGTTCTTCCGAGATTACAGCAAAAATGGCGAGTTTCAGCAAGTGTGCGTTAGTAGTCACGGTTGGATTACGGCCTCCCCTACACCTCAAAAATGCGCTTTCAACTTTGGCGTTCACCCTTAAGTTTCCGGTCATGCAGTTGGAATTCACCAAAATGAACGGCGCCGGAAATGATTTCGTCCTGATGGACAATCGTGCCGGGAACATTTCTGTCACACCCGAGCAGGCGGTCAAAATCTGTGACCGTCATCGCGGCGTTGGGGCGGATGGTGTCATGCTGCTGATCCCCTCCACTTCGGGAAAAGCTGATTGGGCCTGGGATTTCTTCAACGCAGATGGCAGCAAAGCTGAAATGTGCGGCAATGGCGCGCGTTGCTTTGCTCGCTACATCCAACGCGTCACCGGCACGACCAAGGATGAAATCACTTTCGATACGATCGCCGGAATCATTCGCGCCAGCTTTCAAGGTGAGCGAGTAACAATCGGTTTAACCACGCCGCACAGTTTGAAGCTCAATGAAGCTGTCACATTGAAAAACGGGTGCGCCACGATTCACTCTCTCAACACTGGTGTGCCACATTCCTGCTTGTTCGTGGAAAATGCCGACCAGACGATGGTCACGAGCATCGGCCCGGAAGTTCGTTATCATCAACACTTCGCGCCGAAGGGAACGAACGTGAACTTCGTGCAATTACTCGGCCCCAACCATATCCGCGTCCGCACCTACGAACGTGGTGTTGAAGGCGAAACCCTCGCCTGCGGCACCGGCGTGACGGCATCGGCGCTGATCTCGGCCAAGCTGCATGAATTTACGTCACCGGTGAAAATCCAGGTGCAAGGCGGGGATTTACTGGAAGTGAGTTTCGGTCAAACCGGTGATGAGTTCCAAAACGTGCGTTTAACCGGCCCCGCCGATTTCGTCTTTGAAGGTAAAATCCAGGTGAGTTGATCGTTTAAAGACCTTGGCGCATTAAATTCACCATTACTGTGTCCTCTCCGATTTGATCAGACCCGTTGGAGATGTTCGTGAAGGGCTTTTGCCGTTTGTTTCAATTGCCCCTCTGAAATGATCAGGGGTGGCGTGAAGCTAATGATGTTCGCATCTTCACCTTCAGGCAAAAGGATGTAACCGGCGTGCAGCATTTCTTTAATGACGCGCAGACTGATCTTCGTGGCAGGTTTGCCATCAGGAAGTCGCAGTTCCAATCCACTCATCAAACCACGACCGCGCACTTCGCATTTTAAATTTCGAAAGGTCGCTGTTTCGAAATTCTCGCGCAGGAGCTTGATAAAGCGCGATCCTACGAGCTTGCTTTGCTCCACCAGTTTTTGTTCACGGATTTCTGCAATCTGCGCGAGGGCCATCGCACAACCGACCGGATGCCCGAGAAATGTGCTGGTATGAATGGCTTCACCACTCGAGCGCGGCCATGCGGTATCCATCACGCTGGCACTCCCGACACAGGCAGAGATCGGGAAACCGCCGCTCATCGCTTTGCCAAGACAAATCAGGTCTGGAACCACGGCACTGTGTTCACACGCAAACCATTTCCCGGTGCGACCGAACCCGGTATAAATTTCATCCAGAATCAGCAACGCTTCGTGCTCGTCACACAATTTGCGCAGGAGCGCCAGGAAGCCGGGAGGTGGAACGTTGATTCCGCCGCGTGCCTGCACCGGTTCCACCAGGATGCCGCCAATCTTCGTTTTTCTGAGATAATGGCGCAGCACACTTTCCGTTTCCGCGAGATCATTTTCTGTTTCTGGAAAAGGAGCGAAATGGGTGAACCGCCGTAGCTGCGAGCGAAATGAAGTGCGAAAATGATCGCGATGCGTGGCGTTCAGCGCGCCGTAACCGAGTCCATGGTAAGCACCGCTGAACGCGATGACTCCCGCTTTTCCCGTCGCCAGAACGCTCGTTTTGAAAGCGGCTTCCACCGCTTCGAATCCGGAATTGCAGAAGATGGTTTTCGCGGTGGTGGGACGCTGCTTTTTTGTCCAACGCTCGAACGTTATTTTGCTGAGCTCAGAGGCCAGTTGCGCTTTTAGCGCATGCGGATGCACATCGCCCATGGCATGAAGCAACTTCGCCATCTGTTGCTGCCCTGCTTTCACCACGCGCGGGTTGGCATGTCCTGCGGCAGCGACGCCAAATGCGCCGGTCAGATCGAGATACTTTTTACCATCCGCATCCCAGACGTGAACACCTTTGGCCCGTTCCCACACGATCGGCCACGATCCATCGTCTTCCATGAACGTGATGTTGGGCGATTCGTAATCACGCAGCAGTTGCAGGACTTTTTTTGATTTAGCTTTCACAGTTAAAACAGATTAGCCGCGAAAGAACGCAGAGAACACAAAAGGGATGTTTTTGTCCGCGCTCTTTATTTGCCATGTCGACGGTTGTTTAATCGCCACTTTACTTCACCGGGGACAGGCAGGATGCCTGTCCTACTTTAGGCTGCAGCTTCGGCGCGGTGTTCTCCGGCTACCCAGGGATCAAACGCCCTTTTGATCCGGCGGCCAAATGAACTTATGCATCTGTAACTGGAACCGCACCGGCAAAGCGTCAGCAACGATCTTCTCCACAAGATCCTTTCGGGTGATCGGCGTCTGGCCTTCGGGAACTTGCTTCAATGATTTGTCGCGTTGATGTGGCAACAACGGGGCAACCCAGGAGAATAGGAGCGGGCAAACCTGCGCCAGGTTATGCTCAGCCATCTTCGTTTTGGCCCAGTCGTAATCCTCTTGGGTGCCGATGACGAATTTGATCTCATCGGTCGTCTTCAGGTGCGGCAGGTTTTCCCAGCGCATCCGATGCGATTCCCCGCTGCTCGGGCATTTCAAATCCATGATTCTGCGGACGCGCGGGTCGAGTTGCGAAATATCGAGCGCGCCACTCGTTTCCACCAGCACAGTTAACCCGCGATCACACAACTCCCGCATCAGCGGCAACGCGTTCTTTTGCAACAACGGTTCACCCCCGGTGAATTCAATCAGGGGAAGTGGAGTGTTGGAGTGTTGGAGTGTTGATTGCTTATACGGCGCGGCGAGTTCTTCGATGCGCTGCAAAATTTCTGACGTGGCCGTCTTTTCCCCTTCCGTGAAGGCGTAAGCGGTATCGCAATAAGAACAGCGCAGGTTGCAGGCGGTGAGGCGAACAAAGATACAAGGCAACCCGGCCCAAGTGCTTTCGCCCTGGATGCTCAGGTAAACTTCATTGACTGTCAGGGTATCGGACACTTGGCAAAATGTAGCGCCATCGGCTCCAATGCAAAGGCAAGAATCTGCCTGACAGTTTAGCGAACGCACCGGCGGATTGCTCAAAACAATCCAACCAATTGCGTTTAATTCTTCAGCAACCGATAGAACCGTTCCCCGGTGGGGCTCGGGATTGTAACAAAGGTCCTGTCCCCGTTGGTCTGGTAACTTTCCGTCACGTTTTCCCAGGTGGTGGCCGTCACGTTGTCCGCATACTGGAGGGTGACACCACCTGTTGTCTTCCATTGCACAATCGTATTACCGCCGGAACGCGTGGCGCAGAGGTCAAACTGGTTGCGCGTGGTTGGGACGACAGCGAGAAACGTCGTTCCAATGCGGAACTCATCCAGCATACCGGCATTAGAGTTTTGGCCACGGAATCCGACGCGATTGAAACTATAGAGAAAATCATTGCGCTGCGTTGCATTGCGAACGGCGACGGCGTTGGCGGTGGCCGTTTCAGGTGTCAATGTCAACATATTCGGATCCGGATTCACCCATAGGTAAGCGCGATCAGGATTCACTGGAACAACGTTCGTTGTCACCGCACTGGTAGTGAGATTCGTAGTGAAGAACTCCTGACGTGAACCATCATCATTCCAGTCAATCCGCACCACCAACAACGATTGTTCCCCGGGATTGTTTGTCGTCAGCCCGGTGGTATTGGGGAATTTGCCTTCAGCTTTCCACGTGGCACCCACGCCACCTGCTTTGCCCAGGAACAGCACCTCCACGTTGTCCCGGAACAATGAGGTGCCGAAGAAACCGGTATTGCCCACATCCTCTTGATGCCCCACCACACTCAACCAAATGGATTTCCCGAGTGCGCGAACCACGGTGCCATTGGTCGGGCTTTCACTTTTCATCTCAAATGGGATGGCAGAGAGATCGATATTGCGCTGGGCACGACGATCGTTCAGCGAGACTTTATTCCCGGATGTCAGGAGTTCGCCGTGAGCCATGCTCCCCGCAACCACCAGCGGACCAAAATTAGTAAATACACTCGCGTCATAGGCTTCCAGCATGTAACCACCGGACCAGCCAATACCGCCGGCGGTCGTGGCATCAAGATTCAATCCCTCTGTGTAATCAAACGACTCCGCCACCAGCAATTGTCCTGACGCAAAACAGGAGTTCACCACCGGTGTCGGCGGAGTGCTGATGCGTTCCAGGCGCACATGATCGATCAACACCGTGTGATCTCCTGCCACCGGAGAACTTTTCACAAACGAGAGTGTCATGATCGGGCTCACTGCGGTAAACGGGTTACTCGTCACTTCCACATACTGACCCGACTGCACAAAATGCACCGGCACAATAATGAATGTCTGGATTCCTGTTCCACCCATCGTGACCTGAAGGCCCGGAGTGTTGCCGGAGCGCGCATTCTCCCAATATTTAACAACATATTCCGCGCCCACGACGAAGTTGCTGATGGTTTGAGCGACGCTGCCGTTGCCCTGGATGAATGCCACCTGGTTGCCGTCGGGAATGGTTCCATTATCTGCAAAAGGATTTTGTCCATCCACCGGATTCAAACCGAACGTGGCCGGTCCGCTCCATCCAGTGACCGGGCCGTTCGATCCACCTTGGTAACCGGGCGTTTCCAGGAAAGTGTCCGCCTCAAAGCTCGGGTTCACGATCGTCTGCGCTGAAACCGAAAGTGTCGCCAGCAAAAAAGCCGAGGCAACGATCTGAGCGGAAAGGGTAAAGAGTGGTTTCAAGGTTTTTCGTTCGACTGAATATCTCATAGGAAATCCGGATTGATGTGTTGCGAAGTTTTACCTTGCTGATCCAAGGCGATCAAGAAGGATTCAGGATTTCAGCGCGTCCTGAAAACACCTACGCAGCCTTTGTTTCCCATAACCACTTCTCCATTAGCGTTCGCATGTTGCTGAGGGGCTTTCGGTTTCTATAACGGTTCTCAAAAATCATTTCCGGATCCGTTGTGATTGGAAGCTTTGTTAAGCTCGCCCTGATACGAATCCTTGGTTCCCACCACGTAAAGTGGTTTAGTGAATAATTTGTTTCACACCAGT
>JACDHS010000014.1 GCA_013820875.1 Verrucomicrobiota bacterium
ACTAAACGCGATAATTGATTGTGGCATGTGCCGGTGATTATCGCAGTCCTTCAGACCGCTTGTTAATCTGCGGGGTTTACCCAGCCCGCGTGGGCTGGGCTGAGGAATGGCCGCACCTTTGGTGCTTGGGACCAGAAGGCAACAGCCGGTCGACAACCCTTTCGCGGCTCGGGAGACTTTTTTGACGAGGGCGAGCGTATCCGGAAATTACTTTTGGCAATCGCTATAGAACACGCGTCCCCCCAAGTATGTAAAAGATAGCGATTGCCATGACCGCTAAGTTGGACCCGCTAGGATATTTCATGAATCACGACCAAGCTCTTCGAATAAACCGGCCAGTACTTTGTGAATTGGGTATTTTGTTGACGACAATCACAACAATCGTTTCACCCGAGCCGACGTTGAATCTACTTGCGTAAGCTCCAATTCTGCGGACAGCAGCGAGAGATATTGACTAACATGCGGCAGATTCTAGGGAGATGACTTCCCGCAACCAACCATTTTTCCGCAGCGAAAAATTACTTTTTCCCGGGAAAAACTTCCGTCGGAGCGAAAAAAAATGCTTTTTCCCGGCATCGTCTGTTTGTAAACAGCAGATTGTCAGTGGTTTGCACGTTAGGGATCGGTTTTTAAGAACTAAACGGCAGTGCCCTCGCTTCCAGCAGTTCGGACCGGCATCAGCAACACTTTATCCACCCGGTGGCCATCCATATCCACCACCTCAACGTGATAACCGTTCATCTGGAAGGAGTCGCCTTCGTGCGGCACATGGCCTAACTGTTTTATGACAAACCCTGCAAACGTCTGGTAATCCCGATCGGGTTTTTCGTGCAACGCAAAACCTGTTACCACGCGCTCGAACTCATCGGCATCCAACATTCCGTCCACCAGCCATGAACCGTCATCCCGGCGTTTTGCCGCGGGTTTCAGCCTTTCATTCGAGCTGGGCAACTCACCGATGATTGCCTCCATAATATCATGCAGCGACACGAGGCCGCTGATGCCGCCGAATTCATCCGTTACGAGCGCAACGTGTTTCCCTGTCTTTTTGAATTGTTCGAGCAACGTGTTCGCGGTCACGAACGCGGGAACAATCATGGGCGGCACCATCAAATCGCGGATGCGAGGCGGAACGCCAGCCGCGAGGTTGGCATAAATCGACTTGATGGAAATGATGCCAACCACATTGTCGCGCTGGTTGCCTTCGTAAACTGGAAAGACTGTATGACCGCTCACCACGATTTTGTGCCAGACGGCATCATGTGAATCGGCGACATTGATCCAAATGATCTTCGCTCGCGGTGTCATCAGTTCCCGCACTGGCAGACGATCCAGCGCCAGCACCCCTTCCACCATCGCCGGTTCATGCGGCAGAAAAACACCCGCCCGAGTTCCCTCGCTCACCATCAGCCTCACCTCATCCTCAGTGACGGTCACTTCTGGTTCGGGTTTGATTGACAGGAGTTTCAGCAACTTATCGGTGAACCAACTCAGGACGTTCACAATGGGCGAGGCGAGAATGGAAAGCTTTGTCATCGTCCCCGCCAGAAGCCGGGCAATTCCCTCGGGGTTTCCCAACCCGAGACGTTTCGGCACCAATTCGCCAATGATCAGCGTGAAAAAAGTTAAAGCGCCGACCACCAATGCGAATGCAACTTTGTTGGCATAGGGAGCAAGCCAGGCAATTTCTCGCAGTGGCTCGGCGAATTTCGCAGCCAGGGTCGCTCCACCGAAAGCTGCGGCAATCACTCCAATCAGCGTGATACCAATCTGCACGGTTGCGAGAAAGCGATTGGGCGACTCGGCGAGTGCAAGGGCAGCACGCGCCCGGTCGTCTCCGCTTTCTGCCAGGCGACGCAACCGGGACTTTCGAACAGACACCACCGCGATCTCTGTCATCGAAAACACCCCGTTCGCCAGCAGCAACGCAAAGATGATTGCCACTTCAAATGCAATTGAACTCATTCGGAGCGACGGTAACGGATTCAGAAAAGAAACCAAGTCGCAGATATTCGCTATGGCCTGCCTGAAAATGGGTGGAACGGGCTACCAGCCCGTTGTCGGCGGCAACCTGCCGCCGACTCTTCGGGTGACGGACAACACACTAAATGGTTGTGTTAACCTATGAACTCGGCGGGCTAGAAAAAACAGAACTATAGAGTCGAGTTGCCGCTTTGCGGCAGGCCCGCCGCCACGGGCTGGTAGCCCGTTCCACCCGGATGAACCGGGCGGCTCTTTTTTTAACAGGGTGGCACGGGCAACCTGCCCGTGCTGGCGGGCTACCAGCCCGCCAGCTTCAGCGTGAGTAACACACAACAGATGGGGGAGTCGTCGGGTGCGTTGGGAGATCGGCGGCAGGTTGCCGCCGATAACGGGCTGGTAGCCCGTTCCACCCATTTCAGACAGGCCTAGCCGCTATTCGGACGTGTCTTCCAGGAGAAAATGCAGATCGTCCAATGTCAGGCTTTGAGCAAACTTTTCCTCTCCAAGAACATCATCGGCCAGGGCGGATTTGGTTTTCTGCAACTTCCGGATTTTCTCCTCGATGCTGTCTTTGATCAACAAACGGTAAGCGATGACATTGCGATGCTGGCCGATACGATGCGTTCGATCGATGGCCTGGTTTTCGACCGCGGGGTTCCACCATGGATCAAAAAGAACCACGTAGTTTGCCGCCGTCAGGTTCAAGCCGAACCCACCCGCTTTGAGGGAAATCAGAAACAGCGCTTCCCCTTCTGCGTCCTGGAATCGTTGCACGAGATCGCCGCGATTCTCCGTCGCGCCGGATAGATAGAACGAGGGCCAACCACGTTTTTTAATCTCCTCCTGGAGAATGTCGAGCATCTCGACGAACTGCGAGAAGATCAGCACCTTGTGACCTTCCTCCATCAATGGCTCAAGCTGTTCGAGCAATGCTTCCACCTTGGCGCTTTCAGCTTTGGAATCAGGTTTGACGAGTCTTGGATGACAGCAAATCTGCCGAAGGCGCAATAGTGAGGTAAGGAAATTAAAACGTTCCTTCGCGAGTTGTTTCTGGGTGGAGATTCGCAGGAGCATTTGTTGCGCGCGTTTCAATTCCGCCCGGTAAAGCGTCTTTTGCTCCCCTTCCATTTCGCAGGACAAATCTTCCTCAATGCGATCCGGCAGATCCCGGGCCACTTGCGATTTCGTCCGGCGCAAAAGAAATGGACGAACCCGCGATGAAAGTCGGCGACGCGCAAAAGGATCGTCCTTCGCATCATAGAGTTTGGCGAACTGCGCGCGGCTACCCAGGATGCCTGGCATGGCAAACGCCATGAGACTCCACAAATCCAGGAGCCGATTCTCAATCGGAGTGCCGGAAAGAACGAGCCGATGCTCAGCGACCAAAGCGCGGGCGATCTGCGCTGTCTGCGAACTGGGGTTTTTGATGTATTGTCCTTCGTCGAGAATCACCGCCAACCAACGCACCGGCGTGAGACTTTCGCCAATTAACCGGAGTTGATTGTAATTGAGCACATGGACATCGGCTTCACCAAGCCGGTCAACCACCTGGTATAATTCTCCTGCGGACCACATCTTCACGCGCAACCCCGGCGTAAATCGCCCGACCTCCGCGCGCCAGTTATCCATGACACTCTTCGGGCAAACAACCAGCACAGGAGGAATAGAAACGGTCGCTTCATCAGCCTGCCGTGTTCCACGCAACCACGTCAGCCAGGTAAGCGCTTGCAACGTTTTTCCCAAACCCATGTCATCGGCCAGGATGCCGCCAAATCGGTTCTCAGCCAGGTAAGCGAGGAAATGATAACCTTCCGTTTGATACGGACGCAACGTGGCGCTGACTCCCTCCGGCTGTTCGGGCGTCACGCGCGCTTTGATTTCCCCGGCGCGACGCTGGATCTTTTCAAACTGTTCCTCCGGCAAAAATTTCTTCGCCGCAGGATCCGCCAATTGCAATGCATGTAACCGTTGTGGCTCGGAGGTCAACTCACGGGCCGTCAACCCGAGCCGGGCCATTTGTTCATCTTCTTCCGGGCTCAGGTTGAATTGCAATTTGCGCCATCCCTTACCCTTGATCCGCACATAATCGCCGCGCGCGTCGAGCAGGAGTTTCAATTCCTGAGGCGTCAGCGTCGTATCCGAAACATCGAGCACGACGCGCAGATCGAACCAATCCATTTCCTTTTCTTCGACCGCAAGCCGCACACTCCCCGCCACTGGATCCGCTATGAGCGAAGCCAGTTCACCTTTCAATTCCAGCTTCACATCCGTTGGAAGAGTTTTGGCCCAGTTGGCGAACAGCGCCGGAAACTTTTTGGTGACGCGCATGCGCCATTCATTTTGGTAACCATCCCATTTCGCCTCCAGCCCCAACATCAAAGCGCGCGGATCGCGCAACGCCCCCCGATCGTAAAGCGTGATCGTCCCAGTCCTGTTTTCGTGTGCCGACTCAGTCGCTTTATCGGAGCGGGACCAATACCCGTGCCATGCCTCAATCAGTTTTCCCGCAGGAGAACAAGCGCCGATTTTGATCACACATTCTTCAACGTTGCTACCGGGATAGCTGTTTGCCAGTTCGCAGGAGATCACTCCAAAAAGGGAGACGTTGCGAATGCGATTTTGCAAACGAGGCGGCAACGCGACCCCGACGGAATGCAATAGAGCGGCTCCGGCGCGACTTTCGAGCGCAGGAGCGGGAATGATATTTTCGCGGTTTGGCGCCAGAACACCACCTTCGACCGTCGGTCCCTGAAACACGGCCTCTCGAGTAATATAAAGAGCGGGACGCCCCTCCAACACACAGAGCACCGGCGGAATCGGCGAACCATCCGCCTGGGTCACTCGCAGGCGATAATCGTCACGATCGGTTTCCGCCAGGTCGAGTTGCCAGCGCAATGCGGGGAGGGAGCGATCGAATGGCTTTCCCTCTGGATTTACCAGCAGCGCATCGAAGGCAGGCATGCGGAACATGCGGCCAAACTTTTCCAATGAATAAGATTCCGTGTAGGGCACCTCAATGCTGCCGACCGAATCGAGGCGTCGCAGAAAAATTTCCCATAACCACTCAGCTTCCGCCGAAAGCGTCACAAAACCTTTGCCATTATCCTCCCGGAATTGCTTCACCTGGCTGACCTTCGGTTGCTCAAACTCATCGAATCGGCGCCATTCCAGCACGATGGATTTCTCACCAAACTTTGCACGCATTTCGCACAACTCCCCGACCGTGCTCCCCGCGGTTGAAGACCAGCGTTGTGCGCTCTCCAGGGTTTGAGTCCAGCGGTCAATCTCACGCGTCCGCCGCCAATCCCGCAGGCGATCCTCGATTTCGCTGAAGTCAGTGACCGGCAACATGAATTCCGGGATCGGCATTCCGCGCTCGCGAAGAGCGTTCGCCACATACAGCCAAAACAACCGTTCATTGGCAGGAAAGGCAGGCCATATATGCAACGCTTCATAGCCGAATCCACCGAGGCGCAGCCCCATTTCATCGAAATCCCAGCGAGTGATCTTGCGAGTTCCTTCACACCCTGCGTAAACCTTCTCCACCTTTTGGACAAACAAGGATTCCTGCGGGGTCAGAGGCCGTTTATTCGCTTCTTCCAACTGTTCCTCAAGAGAAATTGTGACGACCTGTTTTCGAGGCTTCTTTTTTTTGGTGGTCACTCTTCCCGGACCAGCACTGAGTTGTCGGACTTTTTCAGCACTGCTTTCCGCCAGCAGTGCTTTCATCGCTGCATAAACATGTTTGCAACCGGAAGCCAATGGGCAACCGCAACTGGCACTCCACCCCCTCCCGTGACCGTAAACCAGATTAACCGTATAGAGTTCCGTGCCTCGAACTGTCGCAGAAAAGTGGTTGGGTTTGTCCAGTTCGATCTGGGTAACCCGTCCCTGGTGAAAATACTTTTCACCCCTCACCTGCGCTCGCGAATCCAGGCTGGCCATAAAAGAATGGGCCGAGGCCAGACCGGGAAATTCAGGTGGTACATTCATTGAACAAAAAGCTTAAGATGGATTCAACCGACGGCAAGCGGTTCTCGTCTTTTTTCGTTGAAGCATCCCATGCATTTTCTCGCTATCTCAAGGAACTCCTGACGGCAGAAACATGGCTGGAACCGTTCTTGGGAGATAGAAAAACTCCATATTCTGAGATCGCTCGCAGACGTGTGGAAGAATGGACGTGTAGCAAACCTCAAAGGTCTCCATTCGACCACCGGCTTGCAGAATTTCAATGGGACACAAAATGGTGATGCGATGCCTTCTCTGCTTTCTTACTGTTCTTTGCGGATCTGGCGTTCTGTTGCATGGCGAGAGTTTGGCGCTAAATGACAACGACTCTTTAAGGATGCCCACTCCGGGTGCCTTCGGTCTGAGAATTCTTTCGTCAAACCTTGTTGAACTGACATTGATCACAACGAAAGAGCCCGATCCTGCTCCGGTAACAGAATGGAATTTTTTCAAACCGAATGGCGCGCTCCTGTTGCCAAAGGCCTCGCAGTTCGACGCGATTATCGCCGGTCGTGAAGTGGGACTCAAAGTTATCAGTTTTAAACGTCGCCCATTGTATGCCCCCTTGAAGCAGCGCGATCTGCGGATTGGCAATTATCTCTATTTGCAACTGGACGAGCCGATTGCAGACGGCGAGACGTTGCGGGTTCTTAATCCCACCGGAAATCTTTTTCCCGCTGAAAAACAGTTCGTCGCCTTGAAAGATCCGCTCCGTCGGAGTCCAGCGATTCATGTGAATCAAACAGGTTACGCGCCTAACCTGCCAAAAAAGGCTATGGTGGGATTCTATCTCGGAAGCGCCGGAGAAATGCCTGTGGCGACCGCATCGGGATTCGCAATCGTTGATACGACGACGAGCAACGTTGTTTTTCAGAGTCATTTAACCGTGCGCCCGGACAGCGGTTACACCTACTCGCCCGCGCCGTATCAGTCAGTGTTGGAAGCGGATTTTACGGCGTTCGATATTCCGGGTGAATATTGGTTGCAGGTTCCCGATCTTGGTGTGTCCTTTCCGTTCAAAATTCATGAGGGCGCGATAGCGTCTGTGGCACGCACCTATGCGCTTGGGCTGTATCATCAACGTTGTGGAGCAGCCAACGCACTTCCGTTTACCCGCCACACACATGACGTCTGCCACACTGCCGCTGCGGAAATGCCGCTGACCTCTTTCACTGCGGTCAACAGCTTTCTCGCTGAACAAACTGCCGATTACCAGAATGAACCCCGCCACACCGCCCCGCAATTGAACAACGTCAATTCATCCCTCTATCCGTTCATCAATACGAATGTCCTCGATGTCTCCGGCGGGCATCACGATGCGGGCGATTACAGCAAATACACTGTCAATAGCGCACAATTTATTCACGCGTTGATCTTCGCGGTGGACACGATGCCGGCAGTCAGAGCCCTGGACAATTTGGGATTGCCCGAAAGCGGCGACGGAATCAGCGACGTATTGCAAATCGCCAAATGGGAGGCCGACTTCCTGGCCAAAATGCAGGACACCGACGGCGGTTTTTATTTCCTCGTTTATCCCAGGAATCGAAAATACGAACATGATGTTCTGCCGGACCGAGGCGATTCACAGGTCGTTTACCCGAAGACAACCACTGCCACTGCGGCAGCCGTGGCGGCATTGGCGCAAATCGCTTCTTCTCCCTCGTTTCAACAGCATTTCCCAGAAGAAGCCGCGCTCTATCTTCAGAAAGCCAGGAACGGCTGGGACTTTCTGGACGAAGCGATCACGGCGCACGGACGGAATGGCTCCTACCAGAAAATCACTCACTACGGCACAACATTCATACACGATGACGAACTGGCGTGGGCTGCGACAGAACTGTTCCTGGCAACAGGCGAAAGCCAATTCCACGATCAACTGCTCGCGTATTTTGATCCGTCCGATCCTGACACACGTCTCTGGACCTGGTGGCGTTTATTTGAAGGCTATGGTTGTGCCGCCCGAAGCTACGCCTTTTCAGAGAGGAGTGGCCGGCAGTTGGAGACGGAGCTTGATCCCGTCTTTTTGGAAAAATGCCGGGCTGAAATTCTGGCCGGCGCCAACGATCAGTTGCACTTCTCCCGCTCGAACGCCTACGGCGTCAGTTTTCCGCCTCAAACCAAGGCGATCCGAGTCGCTGGCTGGTTTTTCCCGATCAATCAGTCCTTCGATCTCGTCGCCGGTTATCAACTCGATCCCAAACCTGAGTATCTCGATGCCATTCTAGCGAACATCAACTACGAATGCGGGAACAACCCGGAAAACGTTTCGTTCCTCACTGGGATTGGATGGAAACGCCAACGCGAAATCGTGCATCAATACGCGCAGAATGATCGGCGCATTCTGCCGCCAACCGGCTTCCCACTGGGTGCGCTTCAAACGGGATTTCCCTATCTTGAACACTACAAAGGTGAGCTTGGCGCACTCACATTTCCCTCCGACGGACATCTCACCTCCCCTTACGCTCCGTATGATCGATGGGCCGATTGCTTTAATGTAACAACAGAATTTGTAAGTTCCCAACAAGCACGGGCATTGGCCGTAGCAGCGTTTGTATGGGCAAATCATTCCGCGGCAAACGAGCCATGGCAATCCGCCCAGGGAACTCTCCTTGGTGTTCCTGCTGAAATCCCTATGAACCAGGAAATAAGCCTAAGCCTCGCAGCGCCGGACATGGATCTGGCCCAGGCGATGATCGTCTGGGAAGCAAAAGAGCAGGAACCTTTCGCTGGACCGCTGTTTACCTTTAGCCCGACAAACCCCGGACCTCATTGGGTAGAAGCAGAAGCCGTGCTGCCAGATGGACGCAGAGTTTTTGCGATGACTGATTTCATCGTCGAGTACGGAGAGGATCTGCCGCCCAACAGCTATTTATCAACCGCACTTCCAGTGACTCCAGAAATGGCCGCTCTCTATCATCTGGATTTCAACACGTCGGATGCAACCGGCCAGCAGCTTTCTCTTCAGCTCTCCGGCAAAGCGCGGTTCGACGCTGCGAATCTCGGGTGGATGGCAGAACGAAGCGGAGGCGCGTTGCGCTTCAGTGAAATCGGCGATTATGCGACGATCAGTATCAACAACAGCACCCTTTTCGACTCAGCGACCGAAGCGATTGTTTTTGACCTGATGATGTACGTGAGCAATTACCGTCCTTCAACTTCCAACGTGCCAATCGCCACGCTGACGCGAAACTGGAATGCGAGCATGGAACTGATCCAGAACCGTTATTTCGGTCCAATCTTCCGCGGAGGCGCTCAATTTGAAATCAGCGGCACTTCTGTGTCGAACGCACTGCCGAGGAATCGCTGGAATCATCTGCGTCTAGCCATCGGGAAGACCGGTTACAGCGTCCGAATTAATGGAGACCTTTTTGCTTTCTCCCCGAGTAACGAGTTCAACAACTGGACGAATCCCCAAGGGTTCTCCACGTTGACAATCGGAAATTTCGCAGGGTGGATGGATGAGATTGCCGTTTGGAACGTGAAGACCAACCACACAATGACGCTGTCTGCCTCGCATGTGGCGCCAGAAGAACTGAAACTGAGCATCTCCGGACATCCCGGCGTTCACTATCTTCTAAAGAACTCCGTTGACCTGCTGAATTGGACCACCATCAGCACGAATTTCTTAGTTACCGATCAGACCGAATTTCAAATTTCAATCGATGCTGAGAGAAAGTTTTTTAAAGCCACTTCGATACCGTAGGTCAATGGGAGGTTCATCAATTCCTTTACGTTTGCTCTTTGAAGTTTATGCGCGTGCCAGTGCGTTTTCGCTGACGAAAAGATTGCGCGCGCGGAAAACGGCGGGGCTTTCCAAAAGCAGGACTGCACGCAAGGAAGCCAGTTGCGAGGCAAACCAGGGGCGATGCAACTTGCGGTTGTCAGAGGCAACCCATGCAGGTATCGAGAACCCGTTGTCACAAGCCAATTGCTCGGCCGTTGCAGCAAGATACGCATCCTGCACCATGCCAAGCTCGCCGTGAGTCGGTGCTAACAATTCCGGAGTGGCCGACAAAGCGGCTGCATTGGGCGCGGCATAAAATTCGTCCAAAAAATTCGCAAGACAGCGGTCGAAGGAATCCCCGCCGAGCGTGAGTTGTGCGACTTCCGCCAGGTTTTTTGGTCTCATATCTTCCCCTCATCGAACAAGCCTTCCACCAGATACTGCGTCTTCACTGGGATGCGATTGGCCGGGTAGTATTGCCCAACCAAATCCAATACTTCCTTTGCGGATTTTAAATCCAGATGCCGAATTAGAAAGGTAATATCAGCTACGTCGGTTGATTCGCTCGCGGTGCCGCCGATGCGTGCGGCAATGCATTTCATGGCGAGCAGGTATTCCGGCACGGGCATCGTCAAACGAAGGTGAGGGAATTGAGGAAGGTTCCCCGTAGTCGTTTCGTGCCGAGCGGATATGAATCCCTTGACACCGTCATTCAACCAATCAGCAGGCAAATGCAGATCCTCACCGATGCGCCGGGCAAGTTCACGAATCGTCTGTGTGGGTTGGAAAAGGGCGTCCACATCCTTCGTCGTCAACCGGGCAGTAAATGCCAAAACCATCACTGTGCCGCCAAACAGACAGACTTCTCCGGTGACACCCTCCTTGCCGAGTTCCTCGGACAAACTTTGCAACCCGCGAAGGATGGTTTCGCGAGTCAGTGCCGAGCCGGCTGCCTTTTCGTTCCCACTCATTATAAAAGCGAGATTATCGTCAACTGAAGAACTTCGCCATCTTTGCCTTCACCGCTTCATCCATCTTAAGGAGCGGCGGCCACGGACGTTTAAAGCCTTCGCCGGGAAGTTTTTTCGTAGCATCAATGCCTAGCTTGCTGCCCATCGCAATTTCGCTGGTGGCATGATCGAGCACGTCAGAGGGGCCTTTGGTGAACATGCTGTCGCGTTGAGGATCGGTGTTCGCGCAGAGATGAAACAACACTTCGCTCGTGTTATGCACATCCACCTCGGCATCCACGATGACCAGGTATTTTGTGAACATCATCTGCCCCATCCCCCAGAGGCCGTGCATGATTTTGTAAGCCTGCATCGGATAGGTCTTCTTGATGCTGACGAAGACGAGATTGTGAAAAACACCCTCCGCTGGAAGAGCGATGTCCACGATCTCAGGAAAATTCATTTTGAATATCGGCAGAAACAACTTCACCGAAGCGCCACCAATATAGAAATCTTCCATCGGCGGGATGCCAACTATCGTCGCTGGGTAAATGGCATCTTTTCGATGTGTAATGGCAGTGATATGAAAGACCGGATACGGCTCGGGCAAGGTGTAGTAACCCGTGTGGTCGCCGAACGGACCTTCGTCTCGTAACGGTTCGGTCGGATCAATGTAACCTTCGATGACAAAGTCTGAGTTCGCCGGAACTTCGAGATCGTTTGTCTCGCACTTCACCAGCTCCACCGATTTCTTCCGCAGATAACCGGCGAGAAGAAATTCATCGAGGCCATCCGGCAATGGCGCAGTTGCCGCGAATGGAAACATCGGATCTCCACCGATGAAGATGGAAACCGGCATCCGTTCGCCGCGTTCGTAATAACGGCGTCCGTGACGCGCGGCGACTTTCTGCAACTGCCAGTGCATCCCGGTCGTACGGTCGTCGTAAATTTGGATGCGATACATGCCGACATTGCGTTCGCCGGTGTCCGGGTCTTTGGTGACAACACAAGGAAGTGTCACGAAGCGACCACCATCAAGAGGCCAGCATTTAAGAATGGGGAGGTTTAGCAGGGTTGGTGGTGTTGGGGAGGTGGGAGGTAATTGCACCAGTCCCGGCGGAAGAGGAGAAGATGATGTTGGAGCAGAAATCTCCTCGGCGCCTTTTTTCTCTTTTTCAGAATCAAACCGATGCACAACATCCTTGCAGGGCCCGCTCTTCACCACCTTCGGCTTGGCATGACGCAAATCCATCGCGGTGGATAAAAGCTTCATCATCTCGCGAAGGCTCGTCGGCGGTTTCGCCTTCATCAGGAAGCCAAGTTCCCTTGCCACATCTTCGACCGATTCAGCATTCATGCTCATGGCCATGCGCTTCCATGAACCGAGCGTGTTGATGGCAACCGGAAAAGGAGAGATCACCCCATTCACCGTCGGCTTCTCGATGAGCAGCGCCTTGCCGCCACCGGGTGATTTCATTTCCCTGTCAGCGATTTCCGTAATCTCCAATTCGGTAGCAACCGGTTCCGAAATGCGTTTCAACTCCCCTGCCCTGTCGAGGGCTTCAACGAAATCACGAAAAGAATCAAATGCCATAGTTGGTCGCGATAGTAAGCGTTGTCAGCAACTGATGCAATTACCGCAATGCACGCAAACTACTGGCACCTAAACAAACAACGTTTACAGTCGGGATATAACGAATTGTGAACGACGAACCTTCAACACCACCCAACACCACGGGACCAGAGTCACCTGCGCCGCTCGAGAAAGCGCATCGGCGTCGCCCACGCTACTCGGGAAAAAACCCACGGAAGTTCGAAGACAAATATAAAGAACACAACCCGCAAAAATACACCGATACTGTGGACAAGGTTCTCGCATCCGGAAAAACGCCAGCGGGATCGCATCGATCCATCATGGTAACGGAGATTCTCGAGGTACTTGCCCCGAAGCCAGGGGAGATGGCTGTCGATTGCACCCTGGGATACGGCGGACATGCAAAAGAAATCCTCGCGAAGATTGGACCCGGCGGACGTTTGCTCGGCTTTGACGCAGATCCGATCGAACTACCAAAAGCTGAAGCCCGTCTGCGCGCGTTGGGATTCGGCCCGGAGACATTCACCGTGCATCGCAGCAATTTCGCAGGCATTCCCCAAGTGCTGGCAAGCGTCGGAATTCCTGGAGCCGATGTGATCCTCGCTGATCTTGGACTTTCATCCATGCAGATTGACGATCCTGCCCGCGGTTTTTCCGTGAAGTTTGAAGGGCCGCTCGATATGCGAATGAACCCGCAGCGCGGACAACCCGCATCAGCATTTCTGGAGAGAATAAAATCGGAGGATCTTGCCTCGTTGCTCGTGGACCATAGCGATGAACCGCGAGCGCGGGAAATTTCCACTGCCATTGCAGGTCGAAGATTTGAAACCACAACGCAACTCGCTTCCGCGATTCGCGCGACCCTTCCACGTCTGTCCAAAGATGAACAAACACTTTCGATCCGTCGTGTGTTCCAGGCATTACGCATTGCCGTGAACGATGAATTCTCCGCGCTCGATACGTTCCTCCGCAATTTGCCGGAGTGCTTAAACGCAGGCGGGCGCGTTGCGATTCTGACATTTCATTCCGGGGAAGATCGTCGTGTGAAGAAGGCATTTGATGCCGGACTGCGCAACGGAATCTACAGCAATATTTCTCACGAGGTGATTCGCCCCTCAGCAAAAGAACGAAATGAAAACTCGCGCTCGGCTCCCGCAAAAATGCGCTGGGCACAAAAAATTTCTGAAGGTTCGCTGCCAATTGTTTAAAGAACGCAGTGATAAAAAAAACGTCACCACATCGCAATGCCTCTTGCCTTCCTGCGTGTTCTGAGCATTCTTTTTGTGTATGCCTGCTAAATCAAAAGCTCCATCTAAATCAATGAGCAAAAAAACAACGAAACAGTCGCCTGTTAAAAAGACCGCTGCGCCAGCCAAAAAGGCAAGTGCCAGCAAAGCTAAAGCACCCGCCAAGAAAGCAGCGCCCGCGAAAGCGCCTGCTAAAAAAGCGGCTGTCAAAAAAGCACCAGCTAAAGCAGCACCCGCTGCTAAAAAGCAAACTGCGAGCAAGAAACGTTAACTAATAACTAACTCACTGCCCCGGATGGAGAATTTCGAATAGCAATTCCCATCCGGGTTTTTCATATTCACGTCTGTGCAAAAGTATCGAATCGGAATCATCGGCGGCAGCGGGTTGTATCACATCGAAGGTTTTACAAAACAAAAGTGGGTTAAAATAAAAACTCCTTTTGGTATTCCTTCCGACGATTTCCTCACGGGCGAACTTTCCGGGCGTGAAGTCGTTTTCCTTCCAAGGCACGGTCGAGGCCATCGCATTCTCCCGAGTGAACTCAATCATCGCGCCAACATCTGGGGAATGAAAAAGCTCGGGGCGCAATGGATCATCAGCGTGAGCGCGGTTGGATCCCTCCAGGCGAAATACAAACCCTGCGACATCGTCCTGCCCAATCAATTCTTCGATCGCACAAAACGTTCTTTCGAACACACTTTCTTCGGCCGCGGCATTGTCGCGCATGTCGCTTTCGCCGATCCGATCTGTGAAGAGTTACGACAGATTCTTCATAAGAATGCCAAAGCTCTGAAAGCCCGAGTCCATAATGGCGGCACTTACGTGAACATGGAAGGCCCGGCGTTCAGCACCCGCGCCGAATCGCTGACGAATCATAGATCTGGGTACGATGTCATCGGCATGACCAATCTCGGCGAAGCCAAATGCGCGCGCGAAGCAGAAATCGCATACGCCACCATGGCAATGATCACGGATTACGATTGCTGGAAGACTGACGAAGAACACGTGACCGTGGATATGGTTCTCGCCAACTTGAAACGCAACGCCGAACAGGCCAAAGCCATTGTTGCCAAATCGATTTCACAAATTCCCATTGAACCGAACTGGCCCTGCCACAGCGCACTCCACAACTCGATCATGACCGGCAAAGAATTCTGGCCGGCAAAAACAAAGAAAGAGCTGGAGCCGCTTTTGAAAAAATATTTGTAAGCACCACCGGCCGGAGTTCAACGGCTTCTCCTGGCAAAGCCGTTCGACTGATATACTGGGAAGACTTTTCTCGTTCCCACAATACAGATAGAAAAATGTGCATCGCTGGTTTAGAATCTCCACCGGTAAGCACATCCCCATGTTAAAAAAAGACTTTAACTCACGGTTCCTGGGCTTTGCCCTGGTTGCATCAATCCTGGTGACAACGACCGTGGATGCCAATGCGTATATCGACCCGGGCAGCAGCAGTTACTTTTTCCAGTTACTGATCGCAGGCTTGACCGCTTTCGTCTATTTCTTCTCCAACATCAAGCGTCGAGTGCTCAGTTTTTTTAGGAAAGAGGCACCGCAACCGGAAAAGTTGGATGAGACGGACGTGAAGGAGCAAACTCTCAAAAAGGACGATTTGCACACCTCGAAGTGAATTTCCCCACAAGCATGGCTCAAAAGATTGGCGCATCGTTCCGAGATCCCAACGGGTTCATTACAGAACATCAAGGCGAGTTCCTGCGGGTTGTGCAGCCATCATACGCTGCCAATTACGATCTCCTTCTCGGATCAGGATTGTATGACTCACTCGTAAAACGCGGACTTCTCATTCCACACGAGGAGATTCAGCGCGGCACCGCATTTCCTGACGCCTACAAATTACTCAAGCCGCAGCAACTCTCTTTCATCTCCTACCCATATGAATGGTGCTTTAGTCAATTGAAGGACGCTGCTCTTGCCACGTTGGAAATACAGAAACTGGCTATAGCACATGGCATGAACCTGAAGGACGCGACCGCTTACAACATCCAATTTGTTGAAGGCCGCCCCCTGCTGATCGACACATTGTCATTCGAAAAACTCGAAGCGAAGCCGTGGATTGCCTATGGACAGTTTTGCCGACACTTCCTGGCGCCACTCGCGCTCATGAGTTATCGCGATGTTCGGCTGTCCCAATTGCTCCGGGTGCATCTCGATGGCATTCCGCTGGAACTCGCGAGCAAACTTCTTCCGACACGCAGCCGGTTGAAACTTTGGTTGCTCATCCACTTACATCTTCATTCTGCCAGCGAGCGAAAGCTCGGCGATAAGCGCCTGGATCGGAGTGCTCAGCAAAAGTACAGCATCAAGTCTCTGGAAGGATTGATCCAAAGTCTTGGAACCGCGATCGAAACATTGAGGTGGGAACCACCGAAAAATGTCTGGGGTAATTATTATGAGGAAACGGTCACGCCGGGAAAATATGTCGGGCACAAAAAAGAAATCGTCTCCCAATTCCTGCAAAGCGCAAAGCCCGCAGTAGTTTGGGACTTGGGCGCCAACACCGGATTATTCAGCCGCCTAGCTGCCGAAAATGGAAGTTCAGTTCTCTCCTTCGATGGGGATCCTGATTGCGTGGAGATCAACTACCTCGAAGCGCGCAAAAAAAATGAAAAGAGAATATTACCTTTACTCATGGATCTTGTGAACCCGAGTCCCGCCCTGGGTTGGGACAATTCCGAGCGGATGCGGTGGTTGGAACGGCACACTCCAGACCTGACGATTGCGTTGGCCCTTATTCATCATCTGGCGATTGGAAACAACCTACCGTGGCAACAACTCGTTGAGTTCTTTCATAAGATCTCTCCACGACTCATCATCGAGTTCGTTCCAAAAAACGATCCGAATGCGCAAAAACTTCTCCGGGTTCGTGAAGATATTTTTACGGACTACACGCGAGAAAAGTTTGAAGAAGCATTCTCAGAGCGGTTCGAAATAGAAGCGGCAGCAGCCGTTGAAGATTCGGAACGCAAAGTGTACCTGATGCGCCGACTATGACAGAACGAACAAAAGAAAAACCGTTCACCTTGCATCCTTTCATGCTCGGCGCGCTTTTGCTCCTGATCTGTTACCGGGAGTTGGCGCCGCATGTAAAACCGCTTGAGTTTCTGACTTTGCTCGCAGGATTCGCCGCCGCGATTGCTGTGATTCACCTCGCTGCAACCCGCTTCTTTTCATCGCGCATCCGGGGCGGCTTCGCTACCAGTCTTGCCGTTCTTTTCTTTGGCTTCGCAGCAGAGATGCGCACGAGCATTGAGTGGGCGTTGGATCAAATTTTTACATTCGAGTATATTGACGGAATTTACGTGATGGCAGCCCTGCCGCTCGTTTGGATTATCCTTCTACGCCTTCTTTACCGAACGAAATTTGATTTAGCCAGGATCAGTCGTTTTATAAGCGTGATCAGCCTGGTCGTCGTCGTTGCCACTGTTTTCGAGGTTTACACCGTAACGGCCCGAAGAAAAGTCGCCGCCACCCCTAGGAAAAGCCATGCCCCGCTAATGCTTCCCACCAATCCGCCGGATATTTATTTCATCCTGATGGATGCTTACACGAGCGCTGAAAGCCTTAAAACGCATTGGGACTACGACAATTCTCCATTTGTTGAGTTTCTTTCCGGCAAAAGCTTTGATGTCGTAGAAAATGCACGAGCCAACTACGACTATACTCCCTACTGTCTTGCAGCCTACCTGGGAATGGAGCATCCCGCCAATGTTCCCGAATTCGGACACTGGCCAAAAATGAATTACCTGACGGAAATAGTGCGAAATGCAGAAGCACCCGGAAGGCTGAAGGCGTCCGGATACGAAATACTGAATTACTCGATATTCGACGTGGCTGGCGAAAAACGATTGTACCGCTGTCCCACCATCGAATCGATTTCCGTTGGCGGTCTGGCGTTCACAAAATCCATCCTGGGCCTTTTAGTCGAACGGGAAAAATTGAGTTTCAGGGATGTTAACCTGCAACTCTTTTCCACTCTTCCAAAATTGGCGGCGGAACGGGGGACAAAACCTCGATTCATCTACGCTCACGTGATGATGCCGCACTCCCCCTATCTCTTCGACGAACATGGAAACCACGTTGTGCGGGGGATGACCATCTACAATCACAAAAAAGAGGATTACCTGGAGCACCTCATCTTCGCGAACAGGATGCTGACGAATACTATCTCTGAAATCCTGGAGAACTCTGCGCAACCGCCAATCATTATTCTCCAGGGCGATCACGGATTTCGAAGCCTGAAAGGAAAAGCGCGCGTTGCCGAAGCTCTCACAATTCTAAACGCCTATCATCTTCCCGAAGCCCGGAAAGACTGGGTTTATGAAGGGATCACTCCAGTGAACTCTTTCAGGATGATCTTTAATCATTATTTCGGAGAGAACTATTCTTACGCGCCAGACACAATACATTCAGTGATTTCGTTGCCAGACGACAAACCAAAATAAGGATAGAAAGAAGCGCAAAATGCCCGGCCTATGCTTGACTTGCGGGCAGAATGCAAAAACAGCGTTGGCAGCAGCAGATAAGTCCCAGGGAAGACAATAAACACTTAACACGTCGGCATCCGCTCAATTTAACACCACTCGCTAAGCTGTGGGCCGATGCATTCGCCAGCTCAGCAGTGGCTGGGGAACAATCCCGATGCGCGGCAATTGCACAAGGTCATCCGCACCATCAACAAACCCCGGCTCGGTGGTAACGGCGGCGCGGTAATGTTTCCGCACCTCCTCCACGACTGCCGGATTATGCGAACCATTCGGATAACAAAATTGATCCACCGTACGGCCCAGTTTCTCTTCCAGCAGACGGCGACTCTCCGAGATTTCGAAGCGAAGTTCATCTGATTCAAGAGTGGCCAGGATGGGATGGTTGACCGTGTGAGAACCGATGGTGATTAACCGAGGATCCAAAGACCGCAGATCGTCCCAGGTCATCATCTCGTATTTCACAACGTGCACAGGAGAAGGCCGAAACGTATCAGTTGCCAGGCGGATGGTTTGTTCGGCAGACAAACGCGCGTCGATGGACAGGTGTTTCATCCATTCAATGACGCTTTCCACATCCAATCTGGCACCTGTCCCGAGTTCGGCAAAAACTTTTAGGCGCTGTTCAACGCCCAGACTTTGAAGGCGAGCCCGTGCTTCCTGATTCCAGAGCCAGCCTTTGCTCTCCACAATTCCTGGACAGACGAAGAATGTCGCAGGCAGTTGCAGCCGCTTGAGAACCGGATATGCCTCGGTAAAATTATTTCGCAAGCCATCATCGAATGTGAGGGCAAGTTCATCGGTGAACGCTTCGCGATTTTCCATCTTGCGGATAAGCGAATGAAGGGGCACCACCGTGAAGTGTTTTGCAAACAGTTCCAGGTGCTCCTTGAATTCCGCGGTTGAGTATTCGTCATCACCCACTCCATGGAACATGACGACACGGGCAACCTTCATGCCTTTGGCTCGAGCAAGCGAAAAGCCGCTTGCATAAGCCAGTCGACGAACGAGGGATGCCAGCAGCTTTTTCATGCGATGAAATGTGCTTCTATTTCCAGAATTCTTTTGGTCACAGTCCGTAATCCCCTTGAGCTGTTACAAAATACGAGTTTTCTACCGTGATATTCTCTAGGAAACCTGAAGAACCTGTCATATATTCTCTCCGTCCCCAGGCCGGTCTTCTGAGCAAATGTAGCTTCCTGTACGAAGCGGCTGTCTGGCCATTGAAATGCGGAAACACGAGACGATCGAAAGAGTTTCGCCTGGCGTATTTAACCGCTTTCCCAACCAGTGCCCGCAAAGTGCTTACCTCGTCCCGAGCGGGATCAATCCACAAATCGACGCACTCCATGATCTGCATCGCGCGTTCCCCGCTAGAGGATAACATCATGTAGCCGAAGAGGGTGTCTCCCTCATAATAGCCGAGCAGCGTCTTTGCTGGTTCCTTGGCGGAAAAGCAGTACCAGTTTAGCATTTCAGAGGTGCGAATATTTGTGTTGAGATATCGTGAGCGTGTTCTCTCCCAAAGTTCATCGAAGGCGCGATCTGCCTTTGAGATTTCCCGAACATCGGCACGCCTCGATTTCCCGAGCGTGAAACACTGAAACAGCGATTGGAAACACTGCAGAATCAGCGCGAAACCCCAGGCAATTTGCGCGCCGGCAAAACGGCCATCGAACTTCATTCGAAGGAACTTCTCGAAATTCAAAACAACGACGCTCTGCTCGTTAGTGCCCCCTCCCCTGTCAATGCGTTGGTACCTGAGCAGTTCCAGCATTTTCGCAACTTCCGGCCTGGGAGTCGTGGTTACATGAAGATGATCTTTCTGATCCTGCATCTGACGGCGTTTCAAAAACATGCTCATCCCTCTGTGATCTGGAAGAACCCTCCACGTCGTTCCTCCGAAACAGATGGTTTCCTTGCCACCCAATTGTATTTTCATCGGAATAGTGCCCAGGAAACCGACGATTTTTTCCTGTTGGCGGAGTATCCATCCTCTTGAGGGGGCACCCGCAAAGGCCGGATTGATATCCCACCAAATACGAAACCTGCCAAGCCACCGCTCCTTGCTCCGTGTCTCCGCAGGAAAGCTCGCGAGGAAGGTCGCCAATTCTGCGTAGTCTTCTGATTGAACTGTTGAAACTTCCGAAATGCTGGCGTTTTTCACGTTTGTCTCTACGGCAGAATCCGGCCTCGCGGACGGAATCATTTTTCCCTGGTGTTTTTTGCCAGATCAGTTCGTATTCTCAACCCAAGCTCGTAACGTCGGCGCGCCTCCTTGGCAGTGCGTTCTTTTTTGATGGGAACAGCCGGGTAACCGCTTGCTTCCAGCATCGGATTACAAATCCTGCCCATCATGCTGATCGTGTATTCGGACAACGTTCGCCAACGACCGACCCCTTCAGTATCGACCTTCGTCTTTCCATACGTTTTCCAATCACCCAGGCCGACGTTCGATGAGGTTTGCATCGACCGATCCACCCAGTCAGCAGTCCATTCGACCTTCACGAATTCAGCAATTTTTGCGGTGACGGCTTTTGGATCGGCCGTGAGATCTTCGTATTTGATCAGCAGGACATTCTTTGGATGGCGTTCGACAAAGGTCTGCATCGCCCGGTTGACATCCACCCAAAGATGGCAAAACGCTTGCAGCGGCTGCGGATACTGTTTTATATACTCGTGGACTTCGCTGAGATAACCACCGTTCGTATCGCACAGATCCTTCAAGCTGCACGCCACGTCGAGCCCGTGTCTTTGAATGCAAATGAAATAAGCGTGGTCGCCAAAAAGTTTTTCGATTTGATCCAAGTAAAAAATATCAAACGCAGTCTTTGATGCCCACCGTTTCTTTCCCTGGCGTTTAGCATGTTCGCGGTGAAAACCAAAGGCGTATTCGCGCAGCGATCCGAGAACGTAGCTCTCATCGAAGCCGGCAAAATCCAGGCCGGACAAAACGCTGATATCAACCCCTTCTGCGATGGTTTCGCTGTGTAAAAACCGGGCGCATGCTGAAAACAAGTTGGTCTCTCCCGGGCAGGCGATGTCGGGATGCGCGTTCAAAATGCGGCGCATCAAAGTTGTGCCCGATCTTGGAGACCCTAAGACGATTATTCCTTCATAGTTTGCATCACTCATCTTTTCAACTTTTGATTTAAACCGGCATTTTCAATTCGCTGATGTCTTCTACCTTCCAACGTTCGTCAACTCTCTCGAACATGATTTCCTTTGGAGGGGCGTGGCTGATGAAATGCATCGGGCTGGCCGTGATGCCGTAAGCACCACTGGATTTGATGGCAATCACATCCCCGACGCAGAGGTTCGGCAACTTAACGGCACGACCAATCCGGTCAATGGATGTGCAGAGTGGACCGCACAACTCATAAGGTTGCAGATTGGCATCCGAGTCGGTGTCGGCCCCGGTCTTGAACATCTGGTAATTTCGCGGAATGACACTTCCAAGATGGCCGCTGGCGGCGAGATGGTGGTGCATGCCGCCATCACAAATGCACAGAGTCGCGCCCCGTGATTTTTTGATATTAAGCACTCGCATCAGATAATAACCGGCTTCGCCAATCAGATAACGACCAAGTTCAAGCACCAGATCGGTGTTTGCAAACCGGCCACTTTCGCGGAACGCCTTCAATTGCGGGTTGATGGCGTTTCCGATGGCATTGATATCCAACGGTTCGTCACCGAGATGATACGGAATGCCCAGGCCGCTGCCAAAAATCAGTTTTTCAGGAACAAAATCTGCCTTCTCACACAACTTGCGAAAAAGGCGCATGCAACTTTCAAGGTTCTCCACAATGGAGTCCGCTTTGAGACATTGGGTTCCCGCATAGATGTGAAAGCCTTTGACCCGCAGGCTTTTCATTCCCCGAATCTGGTCGAGCGCGGATTCAGCCACTTCTTCATCGATTCCGAAAGGTGTGGGGCGGCCAGCCATGGTACTCCCGAAGCCGGCTGGGATTCGGATGGGGGAGATTCTCAATAAAACAGGTTGGACCACACCGGCGCGAGCGGCGATTGCGGAAAGGCGCTCCGCTTCGTTGACCGATTCGAGAATGATCTCGCCGATTCGAGCTTCGACTGATTCGTATAACTCGGTATCCGTTTTCGCAGGGCCGGTGAAACTGATTTTCTCCGGATCCCATTGCGTTGCCATTGTCCGCTTGAGTTCACCACCGGATGAAATGTCGAGCATGTCCACGGAGTTTTTCATCTGGACCAGCAGCGACAGGTTTGGGTTTGCCTTAACGGCGTAACTCAGTTTGAAGTGGCTGGCGAAGGCTGCCCGTGTATCGGTTGCGCGGCTTTTCAGCTTATCAATGTCGTAAACGTAGCAGGGAGTTCCGAAATCTTTCGCAATGCCGGCGAGAAGGGTCTTCACGTTCCCTTTCTCGGAGAAGCAAATTGCATAATTTGCTCAACGGTATCGAAGTTCTCGATTCTCACATCCTCGGGATCGATCTTGGAGTTCATTTCCTCTTCAACAAACAGGATCAATTCTACGAGACTGAATGAGTCCAAAAGGTTCGAGGTGAACAATGCGGTGTCGGGCTTAATGGTAGTGATATCCAAACCCACCTTGTCTTTGAGGTGATTTAATATCTTTTCAGGGGTCAACGACATGGAGTTATCTGCTTTCATTTTAAAGTTTTATTTGCCGTGTTGTTCAATGGATTGCTCAATGGCTTGAGGGCGATCTATTTTGCCGTTGGCCGTCTTGGGAAATTCAGTTACCGCAAAAATTTCCTTTGGAACAAGGTAATGAGGAGCTTCCGCTCGACAATGATTGAGAATGTCTTTGGAAGAAACATGCTCTCCGCTGAAAATGACTAGAGCGCGTATCTTTTGTCCCAGTTCAGGATCATCAAGCCCGAAGGCAACTACCTCCGAAACACAGGGGCATTCCATAATCAATGCCTCCACTTCGGTGGGGGAAACGCGATAGCCACTTGTCTTGATTTGATGATCCTTGCGTCCGACATAATAGATGAACCCGTCCTCATCCTTCTTCACCAGATCTCCCGAGTAACCAACAGGATCATTGAACTGAGATCCTTCCGGCAGCAGCGGGTTCTGCCGGTAAACCTTTGCCGTGAGTTCAGGGCTGTTCCAGTAGCCTTTGGCGATGCCCGCGCCCCGATGAATCAACTCACCGACTTCTCCCGGTTTGCAGATTTCATTGCGATCATTGATGACTTCAATTTGAACGTTCGGGAGTGCCTTGCCAATGGAGTCAGGAATCCTGTCCACTTCTTTCGGGTCAAGAAAGGTGGATCTGAATGCCTCAGTAAAACCATACATCAGATAGAGATCTGCCCTGGGAAAGGTCTCCCGCACTTTTCGAACCAGCGGAACAGGCAACTTCGCCCCTGTATTGGCAATGTATCTCACCGACGAAAAATCGTATTTGTCCTTTTCGATTCTTGCCAGCTTCGGATTGAAAACAGATGCCCAGATCGGCGGAAGCGCCGGAACTCCGGTAATTTTCTCATTCTGGATTGTCTGAAGAAATGCGTTCGGCAAAAGATATTTATACAGGACGAGCGTGCAGCCTTTACAGAGCGTACTGGTGAGCTGATTCAAACCATAATCAAAATTCAAAGCCGGCGAACAAAGAATTCTATCGTTCTCCGAAACCTTCAAATGCTCCGTGCTGTTCCTTGCCGTATCAATAAGGTTTCGATGCGCTATAACGACTCCCTTGGGCACTCCTGTAGAACCTGATGTGTAAATTATATTCGAAATATCATCGGTGATGTTCCCGCAATCCGGCTCACGATCGAAGTTGCTTTCAATAAGAACCGGGAAATCCTCCGTGCAAACGACCGTGACAAGGCTTGGCTCAGACAGAATCGGCTGCAGGACGGAATTCTTGAACTGGACCGTCGTCAGCAAGGTAGAGATTCTACAATCATTGATGATGTGCCGCACCTGTTTTTGGTGCAGGGCGGAATTCATCAACACGAAGACTTTGTCGGCATACAGGACGGCCAGCATGCTAAGAACCTGGTCAATTGATTTATCCAGGAAGATACCAACCCGTTCGCCGCGTTCAGGCGAAAATTGCTTAAGTGCTACGCCAAGGGCTTTGGCTTTCCCGCAAAGGGCCGAGTAGGTAATTGTGCTGCCACCGTTTTGGATGGCTGGTTTATCCGGGTATTTCTCCGCCGCGATTTCCAGGAAATGTTGTAAGAGATAAGGCTTCATTTGTTGTGAGGAGAGGGCTTCATTCTGTTTGAGTCGTGGAACTCAAGCTTTAGAAAATACAATGAATGGGAACACACATCTTCGGTCAATAATTGTTGGAAACACTCCGACGGCTCTTCGCGACTTCCCAGTACAGCCGCTCGTAATTGCTGATCATTTCTGCAATCGAGAACTTCTTCACAACGTTCTGCCGAGCCTGACTTCCAATCTTGGGTAAGGCTGTTGAGTCAGCAAGGATATTCTGGATCGCAACCCTCAAATTTTGGGCGGTGGAAAGATCCTGCACAAAGCCATCGCTCCCATGCACCAACATCTCTGCGTTGCCACAGGCATTATGTGCCAAAACAGGAATTCCGCAGGCCATTGCTTCAAGCACCACGTTCGACATGCCTTCGATAATCGATGGCACCACGAGAATGTCCATCGCTTGATAGAACGGGCGCGGATCAGACTGAAATCCAGCCAAATGAATGCGACTTTTGAATGGGCTTTGCCACACTCGTTCATGAATACGATCCGATTCAGCCCCACCGCTCCCGACGATCAACAAGTGTGCCTTGTCGTTCTTCACCGCGAGCACATCAAATGCTTCCAGCAGATCGAGGTGCCGCTTTAACCCGACGAAACGACCGACGATTCCCATCACCTGGGCGTCTTCTGGAAGATCGAGTTGCCCGCGCAAAGGCGCTTTGTCACCCGGCTGAAACCGATTGGTGTCAACACCGTTGATGAGCGCCACTATCCGCTGAACAGGCAGACGGAAATCCGCAAGCTGTTGTTTTTGCCCCACCGAGACTGTGTGTATGCAGCGGCAGCAGCGATAAAGGATTGCGCGCTGGCGGATACGCCTCGGAGTGCATTGTTCCGGCGGAAGCAAACCATGTTCGCCGTGCAGAATCGGATGCCGCCATCCGAATGCAGAAGCCAGGCTCGCGTATGTCAGGGATCCAAGGTTATGCGAATGAATCACGTGCGGCTTCAGCCTTGAAAGCAGACGGGAAAGTTTAAAGGTTGCACGAATGTCAAACCCGCTCTTGCGTCCCAAAACATGCACATTTTCCGGTTGAGGCAAACGTTCTGCGAAAGCTCCGGTGCTGTTTAGGCAGCAGACATGAATTTCGAACTCGGCAGGATCCAAACCTCTTGCGACGTTAACAATGCCATTCTCCATTCCACCGGGATCCAGGGAAAAAACAACATGAAGGATTTTGATTCGCCGTGCCGCATTCATGAGTCTTGATCAACATCAACCGGCTGTTTTTTTCCGTGAGTTGGCCGACAGAGTAAAGCGCGCCAGGGCGCGCAACCGAAACAATGTTGGCTCGTTCAACCGATTGGGATTCACAAAAAACGGACACCAGGCGAGCGACAGTAAAATTTCTCGCAGGGCAGCTCCCCTGCGACCTTCGTCCCAATACATCCAAGCCGTCTCAAAATGGTTGTAGGCAAACACGCGCATCCAAAATGGAAACTTCGTTTTCGGTACATAGGCATTTTTGAAGCTTTGACGCAACACACGACGTGTGTTTTGCCGCATGCGGTCCGCATGCTTGCTCATGTTGTTGGAATGCCTCCGTACCCGGATCAAACGTTCACCATTCACCAGAGCTCGGTAACGGTGAGTAATCCGGATCCACATGTCCCGGTCTTCTGAACTCCGCAAGGTGGGATCGAAATAACCACAAGTCTCAAACACGATTCGCCTCGCAATGACTGACGAGGGCGAAAACTGTGTTTTCATCATGATGTCAGCGCATCTGACCTCAAAAACGCCATTGGAAACCAAAGCCTTTCGTTTTACAGGCCCACCCTGCGAATCGATGAGCATGGAGCGACATGCGATGATACCGAATTCCTCCGGCAGTTCTGCAAATCGCGTAAGCGCATCCTTCAACCGACTGGGCAACCATTCGTCGTCCGCATCAAGAAAACCAACGAAGTCAAAATGCGCTGCCTTGATGCCCGTATTGCGAGCGGTAGGAAGACCGGCGTTTTTCTGATAAATATAACGAACCCGATCGCCGTATGCTGCCACCAGTTCTGCTGTGTTATCGGTGGAACCATCATCTACTACAATGATTTCATAGTAGGGATACTCTTGCTCAAGAACAGAATCGATGGCTTTCGGCAAATAACACGCATAGTTGTAGGCCGGAATAACGACAGACACGCCTAAATTGAGTGCAGCCTTTTGAGATGCCATGGAATCTTATTTCTCTGCGAGGGAGCTCGGTGCTTCGAGCGCTCTGTAGTTATAATAATAATTAGGAGCGTAGTAGAAGTACTTGTATCGATTCCCCAATGCATGGAAATCCAGCCGATTTAACACGAATCCCAGGAACTTCGTGCCATTCATCTCCAAAGACTGAATTGCTGACTTCACATTTCGCATGGGAGTAAAGCCGCCCCAGATTACAAATACTACCCCATCGGCAAGCCGCTGGATGATTGAAGTCTCCGCCAAACCGAGCACCGGCGGAGTATCAATTATTATGCGGTCATATTTCTTGCGCAAATCCCCAAGTAACGCCGCAAAAGAAGGACCGTCCAGTAACTCGCAGGCAAAATCAACATGTTTGCCGCAGGTCACCAGCGTCAAATTTTCATGCCCCCCCGGCCTGAAAGCGTCTTCGATGGGTCTTTTTTCAGCCAGTATATCACTCAAACCGGGTTTATTCTGCGCTTTAAAAACTCGATGCAAGCGCCCACGGCGCAAATCAGCATCTATCAAAAGAGTCCTGTCCCCTTTCGTCGCAAAGGAGAGTGCAAGGTTTGATGAAACAACTGTTTTACCTTCCTGAGGCATGGCACTGGTTACAATAATGACCTGTGGCAAAGCACCTGTTTCAGAGTTCATTCCTAAATTAGCACGAATGACACGAAAGTTTTCCTGGAAGTAGTGATCCGATGCGTTCTCCCCCACGAATAACTGACTATCACTTCCAGAGGACTCAATTTGCGGGACTATACCCAGACCGCGCAAATGGAGACTCTCTTCAGCATCTTCCAAATCAGATATGCGGCTATCCAGAAATTCCAGAAGGAATGGCACTGCAATCGCCAGGGCAAATCCAAACAGCAAAGAGTAAATAGCTAATTTCGCGCGATGCGGTGAAACTGGGTTGTTCCTCAACGACTCCGAGTAACCCAAATATTTAAGCACATCTCTGTCCTTGTCTTCCGCGAAATCGAGAACATTGAGGCGCTTCTCCATATCCGCATGGAGCTTGCTCCACGCCAACTGCCCACTATCAAAACTCTTATAGGCCTGCATCGCTTTTTCATAACGTCGCATCACATCATGATAGGCCGGAAGCGTAGCTTCCAATTCCCGCATCTTGGCGGCCAAAGTGGCGTAATTCGATTCCAAACGATTGAAGGCAACCTCCAATTCCAGATCAAGGGCGCGTTCAATTTGTTCCAATTGTTTAATGACGACTACCATCTTCGGATGTTTCGGAAGGAACGTGCGCGCAAGGTCGTCGTGTTCCCGTTTCTTTTGCCGCCTTTCGAGATCAAGCTTTTCCCATGATTGCCGGTTTGGGCTTTGCACCATTCCTGGCACGATCACAACAGATGATGAAGATGACTCAGTCTCCGAACCACCGAATGACCCGTTATCCTGCTGGAGAATCTGGCCAATATTGAGAGACGGATCCAACTCCTTTTCCAGGGCGGACAACACCGATAGCTTGCCCATCGTATCGAACGATTGGCTATCCAAAATTTGCCGGGTGCGCTCCATCATCCCCAATTTATTTGTGACGATCAGCAAATCCTTTCGAATCCCTTTGTAGTGATTCAATTCAATGGTGATTTTGGTCAGATCGTTACTGGTGCGCAGGTCGTATTTGGAGTTGAAAATTTGATCCATCCGTTCCTGCATCTCCTCCATTTCCTTCGAAAACGTTTTCACCGTCATATCCGCCCGGCTTCTACGCTTTTCTTCACGGTCCAGCAGAAACTGTTGAAGCGTGGTTTCTGCCCAATCCCGCGCCAGATCATACGAATAGGCAAAGACCTCGACCCGAATTGTGTTCTGCGGGGTGAATCGAACGGTCATTTTCCGAATGTACTTCCTCTCGATCTCACGAGCGGTTGCCTTGATTCCTAAACGTTCAGCGGTCCGCTCTTTGATGTAAGCTGACGCAAGCTTCGATCTGACAAAACGTTCCCTGCTGTCCTTGAAGGCTAACTGCGTGTCCACCGTTCGGCTCAGGCTGTCGTAACTGATTTCGGAGACAGCGTAATAGAGCGGGCGCGCATAAGTGTAGTAGGTGAGTCCTAATAAAAGAGAAAAGCACACTAATAAAACCATCAGGCGCAGATGCTTCACGATCAACGCGAAATACATCATTAAATCATTCTCTGTGAAAACGCCTTTTTTGGTGCGGGGGATCATATTCGTTTAAGGATCTTTCCTTGGTTTGTAGCCGACTATTATGTCATGTATTTGAGTTCACCGGCAAGGAATATAATAAGAAAAGAGCTTGCCTCGAGTTCTCAAGGCAAGCTTTAACAAGGCACAAACAAAAACCTAATTAGAAGCTGAAGAACTTCTCAGGAACAACAATGATATCTTTCGGTTCCAAAATCACATCTGAAGTCTTCCCGTTTTGCAGGTTTTTGATACTAACAGGAATTTTCTGTTTGTTACCATTGCCGCGGTCGCGCAACAGGTAAACTTTGCTGCGGTTGGCAAAACGGGAAAAGCCACCACAGCGCAGAATAGCGGAATAGGCAGTGAGTTCGTCGTCTGGCAGCAACTTCAATTGACCTGGCTTCACGACATTACCCGTTACGTAAATGACATTCGCAAAGGCCGGAATCATGATGATATCCCCCGGATTCAGGCTGAGATCTGAAGGGAGACCTACACCGTCCAGGATCGCCTGAACATTCACTTCTTCCACCAGCGGTTGGCCACCCACCAAACGGAGGAGGCGAACACGAGTAAGATCAGCCGACTGAGTTACGCCACCGGATCGCAAAATGGTTGTGACAACGGTAGGTGCGACACCAGGAGGAATACGCCAAGGCCCAGGATGAGAAAACTCGCCAGCCAAATAGATCACTGGCCCGGTCGCAGTAGTCGAACCATCCGGACGCTCAATCATGACGGTCCCGTCCTTGATTTGAGATTCCTGCAATGCTTCCTTAACCGACCTTTCCGCACCGGCGACGTCTTTGCCGGCGACATACACACGACCGACCCGAGGCAGGACAATGTAACCGCCGCGGCGCACCTGATAAACGCCATTGAAAGAATCATCCTCCAACACCAATACTTCGATCGACTCACCAGGAACAATGAGGTTGGCTTCTACACTATCACTAAAAGAGCTTTGCAGCGTTTGGATTGCTGCCGTTGTCTGACCTTGAACTCGCGCTAACTCTGTTTCAGCGGTTTTCACCCGCTCCTCGAGCCCAACGATTTCACGCTTCCAACGGTCAACTTCCCCTGCTGTTCCAGCCGAAGTCGCAGCCGCCAACTGGCTCTTCGCATTGTTCAACTTCGTCCGGTAGAAAACAATTTCCCGTTCCCATAAAACTTTTTGCTCATTCAACCCATCCAATTCCTTTTGAACAGAAACGGCGGTGGCCTGCTTTTGTGCCAATGCATGTTCGGCCTGCTGATATTCTTCGCGAGATTTTTTGTAAAGGTCGGCTTTATCAAGCGCCACGACGGGAGGCACCACAGCAATCAAACCGAGAAGGAGTAAACGAGCAATGCTGGAACGGATTTTTTTCATTTGAGTCTTAACTGTTATAAACTAATGGATTCTCTTAAATCAAGCAATAACTTTCCCGTATACAGAGAAAGGCATTCACAAGTCAATGTCTGGGTCAGAAATATTTGGTCAACGTCAGAATTACCAGATTCTCCTCATAGCTGTCCAAAGGCAAATTGGAATCTCGAATCAGATGCTGGTAAAGGAGCCGCGCATGCACTGTCTGGGTGTACCGGTATAAAATTTCCGCACGACTGGACCATCTGTCAACATCCGCCGCAGCCGGGTTTTCATTTTCGATACGCGTGAATACCGTGCCCAGCCTGAGAGTAGTGCGACGCGCCAAATCGTAAGTGAAACGGATTCCTGCTTTGTACTCGAGCGCGCCTCTTTCCGATGATTGCACATCATCATAATCCGAGCGGCTTGCGAACAACACAGCACTGAGATCCCTGCTGAGCGAATAGCGCAAGCGATATGCGAGCGTCTCCTTGAGATCTTCATCAGGTTGGGTAACACGTTTGGTGTACCGAAGCTCATGATACATCCGAGGATGCGGCGTGTGCCTCAAACTAAGCAGCCACAAAACCGACTCTCTGGCTCCGGATCCCCAAAAATATCCCACATCCCCCCTTAAACTGAGATTCTCCGTGACCGGACCAAAAACGCCAGCATGCGCTTCCTGACGCCAACCTTTGTACAAATCGGTAGTCCAGGCTTCATATGTGGTATAAGGCTTGAAACGCAACGTTTCACGCTCAGATATGAGCGTGCCATAAACATGATCTCGCTCTGAAGGGAGACGAGCGTCGGAGGGCCGATTGATATACCAATAATTGCTATGGTCAGCCCCCACGGTCAATCGGGTGACAGTTGGCAGCAATATATTCGCAGAAGCACCGACTACGTTTACCGCTCCGACGAATACTTCGTCCAATCCACGACGACGACGATCCCGAAAGTCGCCTGCATCACGGCTCAGATCTCCGCGCGGCCGATAAACATACCTGCCAGCGCGATCTTCTTCATCAAATGTTTGACCCTCATCAAATACTTCAAAGTCCACACCCTCAATCGGGCGGATATAATTCATCCTGAACTCGTCAAACACCACTATTTCCCAGTCGCCAATCTTGAAATCATAGCTTAACTGAGCGCGGGCAATTGGCCAGTAATCGAAGCGAGCAAAAAAATCATCAGCCCCGAAGCCCGCGATCCCAATCTCGTTTTGAAACGGGAGATAAATCAACACGCCCGAAACAGCGAAGCGCAGATTCTCGGTCAACTGCAACAAAGCAGTCATGTGTAATCGCATGATACCAATGACACCATCTTCCCTGTTGAATTCAGTGGCGTTGATGTTATCGCTATACAGCAGCCCCCCTGAAACAGAGCGCACATCCAGATAGAAAGGGCCAAGCTTCAGTTCGGCATCTTCTGGACGAAAGCCTCGTGCGAATGGAGATGCAAAATCAGGCCGGCCAAACACACGCGCAGTAAACTCACCCTCTCCCCCTCCTCCAAATCTTGGCTCAACCGACGGACCAACCCTCAAGCTGCGAAAAACATCCTCATAAGGCGCGCCTTCATCCCGGATCACCGCAGAAAATGGAACGGCACTAAATTCCGAATCAGGTTCAGCCTGCGGAGCGCGATCCACCTGCGCCCAGGCTGAAGAAGTAAAAACAAGGACGAGCACCCAACGTCCACCTCTACGTACGAGCTTCCTAATTATTCTTCGCGCTGCTGCTGAGGGTTTTCTTTTCACGAAAGCGGCAGTCTGAAATTACTGTTTAGATTGAAACAGGAACGGATGATTACTCTTGTGAACCGAGAAAGGCAGATATGCTATCAATCCCAACAGGGGCACGCATACGATAATTGCCAACCAGACAATCCGCTCTCTGCGACTGCATGGCCGGGTAATAACGCTAGAAGCGGCACAACCAACTACGGCAAGCCACACGAATAAAGCCGCAACGATTACAATGCTGCTTCGCCCGATTCCAAATGTCTCCAAAATTTCTGACATAAACTGTTGTTAGCCTTTCATAACTCGCCTCTGGTGTCTAGGACTTTCAGGGAAAAAGCGTAGCCCCTGATACGTCATTCCCTGAGCATGTCGTACCGAGCACATTTTCGCAAGAAACCACAGGGAAACAGGCACGAAAAAGCAAATTGATGGTGGAGCCGAGGGGGATCGAACCCCTGACCTCCTCATTGCGAACGAGACGCTCTACCAACTGAGCTACGACCCCATCAATCGCTTGAATAAGCGACTCAACTATGCGGTTTTTGTCCCAGAGGGCAAGCTGATTTCTACAAGACAGCGGCACCGACAACGGCAGATGATTCCGGCGTCCAAATTCTAAACCGCTTTCGCTATTTGTTATTCCATAGCCGTTCCGCAATCTTTTGGAGGCAAACTGCAATTGCACTGAAAACGGTAAAAATCCTCATCAAAGGCAAAGTCTCTGCAAAACAGCTACTTACAAAGAATCCTGCGGTTCTTCGCGCTTTTCGGTGGATTAAAGTTTCTGTGGTTTCACGGAGTTGGAAAAACGGAAGCATAAAACGGAACGAAACGCTCACGCGGTTGAGCCTCGGCTCTACATGGCTGCCGCCAACATGTTGTGCGCTTTCGTCGGCATCCGGTTGTCGGAATGATTGTTGCAGGGAAATAAAACAGGGTGTTGCTTCGTATTACTTTCAGTTCCGCGGACACTTTTCTCCCCTGCGTTATTGGCTCCATTTTTCCCGGGGAAAAAGGTCTGATTCACGGCTGGATCGGCATTTTTTTCGGCGGAAAATTCCAAATCAATAGGTGTTCATGACTTTTTTTGCCGGAAAAGTTCATGTGCATAAGGTGATCACGACTTTTTTCGGCGAAAAAAACCAAATCAATAGGTGTTCATAACTTTTTCCCGCGAAAAAAAACAATGTCATAAGGTGTTCATGACCTTTTTCGCCGGAAAAGTTCATGTGCATAAGGTGATCACGACTTTTTCCGCCGAAAAAAACCAAATCAACAGGTGTTAGGGACTTTTTTCGCGGGAAAAAATGGCGGTTTGGTGCTGTTTCCTGGTTGTAACGGCCTTTAAGGCAGCAATTTACGATTGGGGGCGGCTCCGGCCGAGTGACCATCCAACGTCGGAGGGTGTGTCTGCGCGCCCAAAGCACGACTTGACCGGAGCAACGGGATAGGCTGCAATTCCATCCAATGAACGCTTTTTCCGCCACAGTTCTCCTGTCCCTGGCTGCGGTCTGCTTTTCCGGATGCGCATCACCTCAACCTTCGGAACAAATTCTGCGCAAACACCTGACGCTCTACGCCTCATTCGATCATGGGTTGGATGCGGATTACGCGGCGGGAGACAAACAGCTCTACGGAACCGCTCATCGGGCCAAGCCGCAACTCGGCAAACCCGGTTTGCCGGAAGGGGATGCTATCCAGGTCGCCAAAGGAGAAGGCCGCTTCGGCGATGCCTTGCGCTTCACAAAAAAGAGCGATGCCATCGTTTATTTCAAAGGCGCCAAAAACTTTGATTATCAGGCGACCAACTGGAACGGTTCATTTTCTTTCTGGCTAAAGCTCGATCCGGATAATGATTTGGAACCTGGCTATTGCGATCCGGTCCAGGTGGCGGCAGGCAATTGGGCCAACGGCGTTTTCTTCGCGGAATTCAGCAAAGACGAAACACCACGCCACTTTCGCTTTGCTCTGCGTCCACTTCTTCCGATCTGGAACCCGAATAACGTGGGATGGGAAAAGATCCCCGCAAAGGAACGCCCCATGGTGCAAATCGAAAAAACGCCATTCAGCCGCGAAGTGTGGACTCATGTGGTGTTCACGTTCAACAACGCCAACACCGGAGAGAAGAATGGCATCGGCAAATTATTTTTAAACGGCGAATCCGTCGGCGAATTCCGCGATTGGGATCTGAGCGTAAACTGGCAGCCTGAAAACATTCTGCTCAATATAGGCGTGTTTTACGTGGGGCTGTTCGATGATTTCGCTCTCTTCAACCGCGCTTTAACCGATAATGAAGTAAAAATGATCTACCGTCAGGAAAACGGGCTGCATGGAATATTGTCCCGTTAGCCACTGCGTTCCGCGCTCCGTTTCACGCCTCAATTCTCCTCTAAAACATCCGCTTCCTCGCTGGTTCGATGGAAGCGGCGCGTGGCGAAATAACTGTAAACGGCGGGGATCACCAGGAGTGTCAAAGCCGTTCCAATAATCAAACCGCCGACAACTGCGATACCCATGGAACGACGACTTTCTGAACCTTCACCGAATGCGAGAGCGATGGGTAGAATTCCCAAAACAGTCGAAAAACTGGTCATCAAGACAGGGCGAAACCGTGCGACCGCAGCCTCGCGGACGGCATCCAGTGGATTGAGCCCGCGTTCACGTTGTTGATTGGCAAATTCAACGATCAGAATGCCATTTTTGGTGACCAGACCAATCAACATGATCATGCCGATCTGGCTGAAGACGTTAACCGTCTGGCCAGTGATCCAGAGGGAGCCAAGCGCCCCGACCAACGCCAGCGGAACCGTCAGCAGGATTGCCAATGGATCGCGAAAGCTTTCGAACTGCGCCGCGAGCACAAAATAGATAAGGGCGAGTGCGAAGAGGAATGCAAACTGGGTTCCCGAAGCTGTTTCCCGCAGGTCACGCGCTTCCCCGGCGAGATCGGTTTCGAAGGTTTCATCCAGGACTTCGCGAGCAATCCCTTGCATGGCTTCGATCCCCTGCCCCAGTGAGTAGCCTGGAGTCAGCGAAGCGGAAATGGTCGCCGCACTGTAACGATTGAAGCGGAATAATTGCGGCGGACTGACCCGCTCCTCGAGCTGGACCACGTTATCAAGTCGGACAGGCGGTCCACTTCGGCTGGGAACATAGATACTGTTCAGGTCGAGATTATCATCGCGCTGCTCACGCAACAGTGCGCCGAGGACGAAGTATTGTTTTCCTTCCCGGACAAAATAGCCATAACGCTGCTCAGCCAATGCGAGATTCAATGTTTCACCAATGTCCTGCGCTGAAACACCCAAAGACTGCGCTCGTTCGCGATCCATCTGAACGCGGAGTTCAGGTTTGTTGAACTTGAGATCAACGTCCACCCGGGAGAACACTTCGCTATCATTGGCGCGGTCGAGAAACTCCGGCAGCGACTGCCGAAGCTTTTCAAAATCCTGCGCCTGGATCACAAACTGAACCGGCAACCTCGCTCCACCACCAATGCCAATGCTGATGGTTGGATCCTGGATCACTGAGACACGCGCGCCTGAAAGTCTGCGGGACATCTGCAGGAGACGTTCGGTGATTTGCATCTGCGACTGCTCACGCTGGCCGCGAGGCACCAGGTAGACACGGACGAATCCAGAGTTCACCGAACCTGCCCCACCAAAGCCAGGTGCGGTCTGCGAGATGATGATGCTGGCTTCGGGAACCTCCTCAGTCACATGCGCGGTGAGTTGATCCATATAGTCCACCATATAATCATAGCTCGCGCCTTCCGGGGCTGTGGCACTGACTCGCATGCGTCCACGATCTTCCAGGGGCGCTAATTCACTGCGCAATTGCGTAAAAAAGAACCAGGCAGCCAATGCGGCCAGAATCAAAATCGGAAACGCGAGCCAACGGACGCTGAGGAACTTCGTAAGAACATTGCGATAGCCTTTGGTGATTCCATCAAAGAATGGTTCGGTCTTGTCGTAGAACTTCGAATGCTTGTGACCATGCAGCAGTTTCGTGCTGAGCATCGGTGTCAACGTGAGCGCAACAAACGAGGAGATGACAACTGTTCCAGCCAGCACGACGGCGAATTCGCGGAAGAGATGCCCGATCAATCCACCCAAAAAAAGCATGGGAGTAAAGACCGCCACGAGCGCGATAGTCGTCGAAACGACGGCCATGAAAACTTCCTTGGTTCCACGAATGCCAGCCTCGCGCGGCGGCATTCCAGCTTCGATCTTGCTGTAGATATTTTCCAACACCACGACGGCGTCATCCACCACCAGGCCGATGGCCAGAACCATCGCCAGCAAGGTCAGGACATTGATGCTGTAACCCGCGAGGTACATGACGAAAAAGCCACCGATAAGACTGACGGGAATAACGATGGCCGGGACAAAGGTGGAGCGCCAGGTGCGGAGAAACAGGAAGATAATAAAGATGACGAGGCACAGCGCGATCAGAATGGTTTCTCTGACCTCGCGAATGGATTGCCGGACATATTCAGTCGTGTCGAAAGCGATGGTCGCTTCGATATCCGGCGGCAAATCCTTTCTGATTTGCTCCAGGCGCTTATACATTTCGTCCGCGATTTCAATCTGGTTCGCGCCGGGTTGCGGACGCAAAACCACACCGACAGCCGGCACGCCGTTTCGCTTCATCAGGTTGCGGACATTTTCCGGCCCCACCACCGCTTCGCCAATATCCCGCAGACGAATGACACCGTCGGTCCCCTCGCGGATGACCATGTCATTGAACTCTTGCGCAGTTTGAAAGCGACTCGCGGTCCGAACACTCACCTCCACCTGGCGACCGTCAATGCGTCCCGAGGGGAGTTCAACATTTTCGCGTCGCAACGCATCGCGAACATCCACGGGTGTTAATCCGTATCCAGCTAATTTATTGCGATCGAGCCAGAGACGCATCGCATAACGTTTTTCTCCCCAGATACCCACTTCGGCCACGCCATCAATGGTCTGGAACATTGGCTTAAAACGGCGATCCGCTATTTCGGAAAGTTCGAGCAGTTCGCGTTGAGGACTGTAGACAGAAATCATGGCCACCGGCTGCCGATCGGCGTCGGCCTTGGAAACAGTGGGCGGATCAGCGTCGGGCGGAAGATTATTCTGGGCGGCGGCAACCTTGTCGCGGACGTCATTGGCGGCGGTTTCAAGATTTGCGCCGAGTTGAAACTCCACGATGATGGTGCTGCGCCCTTCCCGGCTGATAGAGGTCAACGTGCGGACCCCGGCGACGGCATTGATGTTCTCTTCGAGAGGTTCAGTGATTTGAGATTCGATGATCTCCGGTGAAGCCCCTGGATAAACGGTGGAGACAGTGATGATGGGTGGATCAACCGCCGGAAATTCCCGAACGCCAAGGCGCTGATAACTGACCACGCCGAAGATCACGATGACGATGGACATCACCATGGCCAGCACAGGCCGCTGTATGCTGAGCTTGTAGAGCGTCACCGCTTCGCTCCCGTGTCTTGTGCTTCATTTTCACCATCACTTTCCTGGTGCGCCTCGTCCGGCACTTGTTTCACCTGCACTTTTGTTCCGGGGCGCAATTGCAAAATTCCAGTGATAACCAATTCTTCATCAGGCTTCAGCCCATCCTCAATCTGAACCGAATCCGACGTGCGCAAACCGACCCGCACGACACGTTCCTCGACCTGCCCGTTCCTGTGGACAAAAACTTTCTGCTCTTTCAGACCGGGAACCAACGCGATCGCGGGAATTAAAATTGCGTCCGGTATTTCATCCAACAACACCTCCACCTCGGCAAAGGAACCGGGCAATAGCTGATTCCCTTCATTGGGCGCAATGGCACGGATCTGCAGAGAGCGAGTGGCGACGTTTACGGCAGGTTCGATGGCATCGATTTTGGCCTTCTTCGATTGAACGATGCCGGCAACCCGATAGGTCACCGTTTCGGCGTTACGCAATTGCGACAGGTAACGCTCCGGCACAGTAAAATCGAGTTTAAGCGCGCTGATGTCCTGCAGGCTGGCGATGGACGTTCCCGGTGTGACATACGCTCCTTTGCTGATGTTGCGCAGGCCGACAACTGCATCGAACGGCGCAACAATTTTCATTTTTTGAAGCTGCGCCTTGATCAGTTCCACCTCGGCCTGTGCCACGTGAAGATTGGCCAGGCTTCGATCATACTCCGCCTCGCTGATGAGGTTGCCCGACCGCACTAATTCCCGGTCACGCTTTTCCACTGCGGTGGCAAGCTCAAGCTGTGCCTGCGCGCGCCTGAGTTGCGCCTGCAATTCGGAATCATCGATTGCGAGCAACAATGCGCCGGCTTTCACCGGCTTGCCTTCCTCGAAATTAATTTCAGTCACAATCCCAGCCCGCTCCACTTGCAGGTTTACAGACTCCCGCGCCCGCAAAGTGCCGGTGGCAGAAAGCGTCGCACGATAAGGGCGCGATTGAACCTGGATGACTTCCACCACGTAAGGAGAAGCGGCGGGACGAGTGCCGGCACGATCCGTTTTTCTCTTGCAACCATTAACAGCACACAAACAAACCAGCGCCAGCATCCAGGCTGCGGCACTGAACAATTTCGAAGTAACAAAATTCATCCTTTAAGAAGGTCGCAAACGCAAAGTGAACGCCACGACCGCAAGTATTTGTGGAGACATGACGCTGTCGTCAAGCAAAGCAACCATTTCAGGGTAAGAAATCTCCCCATGTCACGTCACTTGCGAGCCAACAAATGCAAACGAGTCCACAAATCAGGGAGAGCCTGACTTTCTAAAATTCACGAAGGTTGTATGAGAAGGTGAGAGACAGAATATGAAAACACTCGAGTCAATCGTCATATCACATCCGCTCGTCAGCACCATGAAACCTGAGCACCTGGCGCAAGTCTGCAAAAACGCCAGCGAGATGGAATTCAAAGCCGATGAAATTATTTTCCGCCAGGGCGATCCCGCCAATCGACTGTTCCTGATTGAGTCGGGGAAAGTTGCTTTGGAAGCTCATGAAGAAGGTAAAACCGTTCCCATCCAGACCCTGGGCACGGACGATATATTGGGTTGGTCATGGCTGTTCCCGCCATTTTCCTGGAATTTCCAGGCACGCGCCCTTGAACCGACTCGAGTGATCGTTCTCCACGGCGCACATCTCCTCGTCACGTGCGAAGAGGACCACGATTTTGGTTATGAGTTGATGAAACGCATTTCGCAACTTGTCATCACTCGATTGCAGGCAACGAGGCACCAACTGATAGCGCAGAAGGACAATCGAAAGTGATGTTATGAGAACCTGCCTGAAAACCAATCGGCCACGGAGTTTTCCCGGTAGAGGTACTTGTGCGAATCCCGGACGGCACCGTCGCGGTTTACGGAAATTGAAGGCCCCGGATCACACAATGCAGGTGTGGGATCTCGAAACCAGGTTCAATTGCCGCGCATGGTGCGAAAACTATTTTGGTCAGGGGTGAGACCTTAAACTGTAGTCGATAAATCATTGCAGGTGAGTATGGGTTCCTGCGGCGCGCACGGAGTGGCACGCCCTGCCTGCGCAAGGTTCACCCCTCATGTGTCAAAAAAAACGCAGCCCTTAGTCAGGCTGCGTTTTGCTTTGCAAAATGTGGATCTGAAATTACAGACCTTTGCCGATCATGTATTTCACGAGGTCAGCAACGCGGTTGCTGTAACCCCACTCGTTGTCATACCAGTTCACCAACTTGAAAAAGCGGCTGTTCAATTCGATGCCGGAACCTTTGTCGAAGATCGAAGACGCACTGCTGTGAATGAAGTCGCTGCTGACCACTTCGTCGGCAGTGTATTCCAGAATACCTTTTAAATAGGTTTCGCTCGCTTTCTTCATCGCGGCAGCGATTTCTTCGTAGCTCGTCTCTTTCACAGTTTTCACCGTGAGATCAACGACAGAAACGGTCGGGGTCGGCACGCGGAACGCCATGCCGGTGATTTTACCTTTCACTTCCGGGCAAACGAGGGCAACGGCTTTGGCGGCACCCGTGGTGGAAGGAATGATATTGATGGCAGCGCTACGGCCACCCTTCCAATCTTTCTTGCTCGGGCCGTCCACAGTTTTCTGGGTCGCGGTATAAGAGTGAACGGTCGTCATCAAACCTTCTTCGATGCCGAAACCTTCTTTGAGCAACACGTGAACAACCGGAGCAAGGCAGTTGGTGGTGCAGCTCGCGTTGGAAACGATGTTGTGGAGGGCAGGATCGTAGTTCTCATGGTTCACACCCATGACAACAGTAATGTCTTCACCTTTGGCAGGAGCCGAGATGATGACTTTCTTCGCGCCGGCCGTAATGTGGCCCTTGGCTTTTTCAGCTTCGGTGAAAAGGCCGGTGGATTCGATTACGAGATCGACACCAAATTGTTTCCAGGGGAGGTCAGCCGGGGTCCGGGCGCTGACGACATGGATGTCTTTGCCGTTTACGACCAGAACGTCATCTTCGAGTTTGTCGGGGCTGGATTTTTTGGAAGAAACTTCGCCTTTGAAACGGCCCTGGGTGGAGTCGTATTTGAGGAGATAAGCGAGGTTATCAGCCGGAACGATGTCACCGACGGCGACGACTTCGAGTTCTTTGCCAAGGAGACCTTGTTCAGCGATGGCGCGGAACACAAGGCGGCCGATACGACCGAAACCATTAATTGCAACTTTCACTGCCATATTTTGTTCTTTTATTTAATTTTGAATCGTGAATTTACAGCCGATGCCTAGTGCGTCAACGCTGAATTGAGTGGCGAATTCTGCGCATGGGCGCAAGCACGGCATCTGGATGACCCTAATCCCACTCGCACCTCGCGAACAGCAACTCTCTCCGTTGATCGTACAAATACAAGTTTTGAGTTCCCTGCCCCGCCCCACCGGGCGGGTGTAAAAGGGCTGAGTTATCTCAAGCGATGCAGCGTGTCGATTTGCTACGTTTGAGACCCCGAAGAGAAAATTGGCCCTTTTCCACCCCGAAATTCCAGCAAAAATACCCAAAAGTAAGGAAAACGGGCTGTTTATCCATTTTTTCGTTCTGTTTTAGAACCCTGGTTGGCCAACTAGGTGTCTAAAACGGAACGAAAAAGTAGGTAGGTTGGCCAACTAGGTGTCTAAAACGGAACGAAAAAGTAGGTAGGTTGGCCAACCAGGTATCTAAAACAGAACGAAAAAGTAGGTGGGTTGGCCAACCAGGTGTCTAAAACAGAACGAAAAACTAGGTGGGTTGGCCAACTAGGGTTCCAAAACAGAATGAAAAAGTGGCGTGGTTGGCTCCCTTCCCTCGCAGCATTGACAGATTTTCCACGAGGGACTGCGGTTACGCCGCCTCCGTTTTTTATGCGCGGCGCAATCTCACGCACTTTTGATCACACCCCGCAAAAAGGTGGACAGGGAAAAGGGGGTTGGTCATTCTCGCGCGCAATTCACTATGAGAACTCTTTTACTCGGTATTGATAGCGGCACCCAGTCCACCAAAGTCCTCGTCGTTGACGCTAAAAATGGAAAAGTCCTCGGTGCGGCGGCGCAATCCTACGACCTGATACCCAATCTCCCGCCGGGCGCAAAAGAGCAACATCCTCAAAGCTGGCGCGACGCCACAGCCAAAGCCATCCAGCAGGCGCTCAAAACTGCCAAAGCCAAGGGCAGTGAAGTCAAAGCGATCGGTGTCAGCGGACAACAACATGGGTTCGTTCCCCTGGATAAGAAAGGCGAGGTCATTCGGCCCGCGAAATTGTGGTGCGATACTTCCACCTCCGCCGAATGCGAAGAGATCACGGCGAAGCTCGGTGGCGCGAAGGCAACTATTCGCGAACTCGGGAATGCCGTTCTTCCCGGTTTCACCGCCCCGAAGATTCTCTGGCTCAAAAAGAACGAGCCGAAGAATTTTGCCAAACTCGCCACCGTCCTGCTTCCACACGATTACCTGAACTTCTGGCTTACTGGCGTGAAGAACATGGAATACGGCGATGCCAGCGGAACCGCCCTGCTCAATGTCAAAACGCGCAAATGGTCTGATGCGATCTTGAAAGCCATTGATGCCGATCTCGCCGGGAAGCTTCCGGCGCTTCAATCGAGCGATCGCCCTGCTGGAACATTGCAGGCCAGCACAGCGCGTGAACTCGGTTTGCCGGAAGGTATTTTAGTGAGCGCAGGCGGCGGCGATAACATGATGGGCGCAATCGGCACTGGCAACACGCGCCAGGGAGTCATCACTGCCAGCTTCGGCACCAGCGGAACCATTTATGCCTGTTCTGAGAAACCGGTGATTGATCCGAAAGGCGAGATCGCCGCTTTCTGCGATTCGACAAACCGCTGGCTTCCCCTGCTCTGCACGATGAATGTCACCGTGGCGACCGAGATGGTCCGGGAAGATTTCGGACTGACACACGAGAAATTCGCTGCTGAAGCCGCCAAAGCTCCCGCTGGCTCCGATGGTTTGCTCCTGTTGCCTTATCTGGAAGGTGAACGCACCCCCAACGTTCCGCACGGAACGGGTGTGTGGCTCGGTGCGAATCAAAAAACATTTGCCGCACCGCATTTCTGTCGGGCTGCAATGGAAGGTGTCACGCTCGGGATGAATTATGGTCTGCGCCGTCTTGCAGAACTCGGCGTGAAACCAACTCAAATCCGTGCCACCGGCGGTGGAGCCAAATCAAAACTCTGGCGCCAGATCATGGCCGACATTTTCAATGCCGAAGTAGTGACGCTGAAAGTCACGGAAGGCGCGGCTTACGGAGCAGCGTTGCAGGCGCTCTGGTGCTGGCGTTTGCAGAGTGGCGAAAAAACTTCGATCAACGACATCACCAACCAGTTTATCCAACTGAACAAAGCGGAAACGGCCGTTCCCAAGACGAAGAACGTGGATATTTATCGCGAGTTGCAAGGGATCCAGGATGAAACATCGCTTGCCCTGCGCGGGGTGTTCACAAAGCATCGCAATTTCGTGATGCGTTAACAATGTGCTGCCGGTATTTTGCCGCCGGGCAGAGTCGGGAGACAAGTCGCTCATGTTCGTCATTTATTTGACGGCACATTTCTTCTAACCTCCCGCCATGTCGCAGGAGCCTGAAAAAGAAGTTCAAGACGAATGGATTCGTCTTTTCCTCCAACACCTTGCGACCGACCGTGGCGCTTCTGTTTATACCCAGCGAAATTATAAACAGGCACTTACCGAACTTTATCGATGGTGGCTTGGGGAACGGAAATCCGCCCCGGATTGGAAAACCCTGCAACGCGATGATTTCCGCAGTTACCTGCGTGTTCTCAGCCGACGCAACTTCAGCCGCGCCGCCATCCAACTCCGGTTCAGCGCCTTTCGCACTTTCTTCAAGTTTCTGATCCGGCGCGGGCACGCCGAAACCACGCCGATCAAAAACATCATTCTGCCGAAACTGGAAAGACGATTGCCGAAGTTTCTGACCGCGCCACAAATGCTCGATCTGCTGAACGCTCCGTTGAAAGAACTTGAGCGCATCAGCAAAGCAGCCCAGGAAAACGGACACGCCAAAATCGATCCGACCCCCTACTTCTGCGCTGTCGCAATCCTTGAAACGATTTACTCGTGCGGTTTGCGTATCAGCGAACTGTGCGGGTTGCAGGTCGCGGACATCGATTGGAACGAACAATGGGTGCGTGTCCGCGGCAAAGGAAAAAAAGAACGTGTCGTGCCGATCGGTGAACCGGCCCTGACCGCGATTAAAAATTATTGGGCAAAGTTGTCCGTTGTTCCGACCGGAACTGCGCCGGTCTTTTATTCAATGGCAGAGAGAGAGAGCCCCCTGTATCCGCGCATCGTGCAATTGCGATTGAAAAATTATCTGGCCCAGGCCGGGTTGGACCCGGGGATTACCCCGCACAAATTGCGGCACAGTTACGCCACCCATCTGCTCAATGCGGGCGCGGATTTGCGCAGTGTCCAGGAGTTGTTGGGCCACGCCCACCTCGTTACAACGCAGATCTATACGCATGTTTCGATCGAGCGTTTGAAGCAGGCGTATGAGGGTGCGCATCCGCGTGCGAAATAATCCCTTGCCAAATGGGGTATGAGCAGTGGATATTCTCGCCGCTTCAGTGCGGCAGGATAGCTCAGTCGGTAGAGCAGAGGACTGAAAATCCTTGTGTCGCCGGTTCGATTCCGGCTCCTGCCACCACTTCAAACCTCAATGTTTCCGGTGTTTTCCTTCGAATCAGAAGGAAAAATGCCGTCTAGTGCTACTGTGTCCAACGCTTTTCAATACGGTTTAGCTGTTCATATATATCCACATGGAAATCTTCGGGTTGATAATCTTGCTGGCTGCAAAGACGAGAACTGGAATGCCAGGAAATGATTGCTTTCCGAGGGACAACCAACAGCGGAGACATTAGGCTGCACCACACGAAGATATGTTCCGACTGATTAAATCATTTTTTCCCGCGAAACCACCCGTCGAGTTTCGGGACGCGGAGTTTGGTGTGCTGACAATGTCGTCTGGCATGTGGAGCGGACAGGCTGAGCGAGGCGGCAGAACCATTCGTTTCTGCGTGAGTGGGACTGACACGACGCCTGACGCAGCGCTGCTGGATGGAGTGCGTTACGTTCTGGGCGGGGCGGACGATGTTGAGCAGAAGGCAGTGGGTTTTCTCCGAGCACAGAATCCGAGTGTTCAGCAGGGAGACTTCAGGTTTCAAGGAGTCGATTTCCCCTGGGAGGACAAGCCAGATCTTTACGTGATGGAGTTCACGTTGACTGGCGATGACACCATCTGGCGGGTTGATGTTGAGGGTGGGGAACCAAAATCCGTTTGGCCGAGATGAGGGAGCGCCGAGGTGGCTACTTTCCTGTTTACGTCAGCCTGCATCGCGGCGTGCCTAATGACACCGCTCTTCCCACGAAGTTCTTGTTTATCCGCCACCGATTTCGCTGGAGACCTGCATGGCAAAGTTATCAGTCATCCCGGCGATGAAATCCATGACCTGCCCGAGCCACCAGGCTTCACCCCTCGTTTGATTTGCCCGGATGTATTCTTTTTCCCAGGCCAACTCCAGGCAACGTTGCTGCACGAAGCTGAGTTTGTTGTAGTCGCCGGTTGTACTCAGTTCTTTAGCGGCCTTCGCGTAGGCGCCGAGAATGCGTCCCAGCGTGTTGTAGGCGCCCAGTTCGGTTGCCACTTTCGGACGGTAGCTGAAAATATAATCGTAGCGCTCTTTGATTTCCACCAGCGCCTCTTTCATGTGATCGGGGAAATCGGATTTCATATCGCGCTTCCAACAACGTTCCCCGGACATAATCTCGTCATAGAACGTTTCAAACGTTGCGCTAGCCGCTTCCGTCAGAGCGCCGATCGCTCCTGCGCGAATTGCCGACAAGGGCCGGCCATCGTCGCGGCCAATGATGCTGGCAAAAATCTGGCGCACTTCTTTCTCCTGCAGAATGCGCATCTGCACGGCATCTTCCAAATCGGTGATCCGATAGCAGATGTCGTCCGCCGCCTCGGAAAGATACGAAAGCGGATGGCGGGTGATCGTTCCGTTCGGGATTCGCAGACCAAGCGTTTGCACTACATCATCAAAAATTTCTATCTCAGACGAAAACGCGCTGAATTTTTTCTCGGTATCCACCCGTGGATCACCGGAGTGCCACGGGTATTTCATCATCGCGCCGAGCGACGCATAGGTAAGCTTGAAGTAGGCCTGGTCACGGGCATCGCTGCGGGCCACCATCCGGAAACTTTGCGCGTTGCCTTCGAAGAATAACCAGTCGCGCGCCACTCCATGAAGCCGCCCTGCCATTTGATTCCCAAAAAGTCCCATCAAATGAGCATTGGCCCATTCGCGAATGGCAAATTCGCCAGCATGACCAAACGGCGGATTGCCAATGTCATGGGCGAGACAAGCGGCTTGCACGATGCAGTTGAGATCTTCCGGCGTGCGACCTTTTGGAAGTTCGTTGCGCTTCAATAAAATTCGTCCCGCCGCATAGGCGAGTGAACGACCAACACTCGCCACTTCCAACGAATGCGTGAGCCGATTATGAATGTGATCAATTTTGGCAAAAGGATGGACCTGGGTCTTGCCAGCGAGACGACGAAAGGGAGCAGAAAAAATGACGCGGTCACAGTCACGTTCGAAAGGGGTGCGAGTCCCGGCAACGGAAGTTGCCGGTGCAGCTTCGAGTTTCGGAGCCGTTTCAGCGACAGATCCAGCGCCTGAGCCGGATAGTGAATGCCGCTTTTCCGACAACAACAGATTCCAATCGAGACGAAAACTCATGCAACGTTTTCAGCAGATTACAGGAACAAGGGCTGTGGAACGAACGGAAAATGCTGCACAACCGCCTACTCCACCAAAAACGTTCCCTCACTACTCTCAAGGCGCAGTGTTTCTGGCAATGCATTGAGATCGAGGCGAACGACGATGCTGTGTTTTCCTTGTGGCAGATCCACCTCGAGTTCGCTTTCAGTCGTCGCAGCACTTTTGTTATCGGTGCTCACAGCGCGGGTTTGACCGATTAATTTGCCGTTCGCCCAGACTTCACATTCGCCGGCGGTGTTCAGCTTCAATCTGGCTTTCGTGTTGCTCGCCAGTTGCAATTTGGCCGCGACAAAAGCGCCCACGGTATTGCGCTTGGAGTAAGGTGCAATCTTCGCTTCCAATTCTGCTTTGGAAACTTTTCCTTCCACCGTTGACAACATCGTATGCCAACCCGCAACACTGGTGTCTCCTTTGACCAGGTTATCAATTCCGAATTGCGCTTTGTCCACTGTCAGGACGAACAGCTTCCAGGCACGGGCGACATTTCCTTTGGATGCATCAAACGGTCCCGGTTTACCAAGCTCGGACAGAAACTTGAACAGGTCAGCGCGTTCTTCGGACGTCAACTCGTCCACCAGGCCGGAAGGCATCAGCGACGCGCCATTTTTGCGGCTCTCAACATTGCTTTTCGGAATAGAAACCTCTTTGTCAGTGGCATCGCGCAACACAATCTCCTGCGCCGTTTCGCGCACGACAATTCCGCTGTATTCCATTTCATCCTTCGTCGTGATCTGAACTGAATGATAGCCTTCCTTGATCTTCGCATCCGGGAAGAGCATGGATTCAATTAGGTAATCCAACGGCGCACTTGCTCCAATGGAAGTCAGGTCGGGACCGACTTTGCCACCGGCGCCGCCGATCGCATGACACAGGACGCAAGCCAGTTCCGCGCGACGATAAATCTTTTCACCATGGAACGCGTCACCTTGCGCAATTGCCGCCGTCAACTGTTTCATCTCCTCTGGAGTCAAAGTTTTATCAGCGTCATCAATATTCGCGGCCCGGTTCAGCACCAATACCAATTCCGGTTCATTTCTGCCTCCTTCACGCGCCACTTTGAGACCCGCTTTGGCGACTGAATCTGTCACGGTGGTCTTCGCCAGCGCATCGGCGATTTTCTTTCCTGCGCCTTTGATGTTCAAAAGTGAACGCCAGAGTTCGGTGGCTTCTCCTTCATTTTCTGTCGCAGAAAGAACGCCGACGATCTGCGCCATGGACCGCTCCACATTCAATGCGGCGAGAACCAGCACCGCCTGCTGGCGAATGGCTGCTTCTCCTTTTTCGGAGAGCGGAATCAAACCTTTGTAAACTTCTTCCCCGCCCATTTCGCGCAAACTGGCAAAAGATGTTTTGCGAATCTCAGAAGGAACTTTTTTGTCGCCTCCAATTCCTAAAAGTTGCGGACCAGTCGAACGTAGTTTCCATGCGCCAGCCAATTTGATTGCGGCGACCTTCACCTGGTCATTCTTGTGCGAAAACAATTTTGCCACGCCATTGAGGTCACCTGCTGGTTTGGCATTGCGCAGGCGGGCCGCTTCACCAAGGCCGTTCAAAGCGCGAACTGCGGCAGCATCATCCATCTTCCCGTCAGTCGTTTGTTTGAACAGTTTACCCAACTCCTCTACTCCACCGGATTTGGACGTAAGTTCAATCCATTGACCACTGGTCGGAACATCTTTACCCGTGAGCAACTGCTGTAGAACGGTGCTGGCAAGGGCGGGTTCGATCGATCGCAATCCAAATTCGAGCTGCTTCTCGCGACCTTCCGGGGTCCATGCGCCGGATTGAATGGCCTGCAACCAAGGCTGTGCGAGTTCGTTGATGCTCAGCCAGATTCCGTAATCAAGAAATTCGTCCATCGGCTGTTCGAGTGCGCTCAGGACCAGTTCAGCCGAGTGCGCTGAAGGCACTTTGCCCAGGGCGCGAACGGCTTCGAGGCGAACCCGCGGGTGAGAATCTTGCACTGCGAGTGCGAGCAAACGGCGCGAATCAGAAACGCGCGGACGCCAGAAACTAAGAACACGCACTGCCGCAGCGCGGATCCGGCCATCCTCTGCAGCCAACACACGTTTCAACAATACCGGTTCCACGACATCGATGGATTGATACATCCAGAGCGCTTCCAGCAACGCCTTTTCGCTCGACTGATCAGCAACCCATTTCGCGAGGTCGCTCTGCATTTTTTGCCCGCGTTCAGTAAGAACGCGACGTGACTGGACGCGAGTCCATTCATTATCGGACAAAAGGTTATCCAACAGGGCGCGGTTCTTTGCTTCGGTGAGATTCTGTTTTGGCACGAGCGGACGACCCTTGGCGGTGACGCGCCAGATGCGGCCATGTTCGTGATCCCGGCGTGGATCACGGAAATCCACTTCGCCATGTTGAATGATCGGGTTCGACCAATCGGCAATGTAGAGAGCGCCGTCAGGACCGAACTTCACGTCAATGGGACGAAACGTGACATTCGTTGTGCGCAGCAAATCAGGAAGTTCTTTCGTCACGTAACCTGCGCCCGTTTCTTCGATCCCAAAACGGACGATGCGATGCGCACGGAAATCGCAGGTGATCGCATTATTCTGAAACTCGTCCGGAAACTGCGGGCTGTTCACTAGTTCGAGCCCGCAGAATTTTGGGTAACTTCCCGGCGAAATGCTTTTCAATTCCCGACGCATTTTGGCGTAGGTCAAATATTCCGCGCCCCGAATGCCGAAGCTGATCCCCTGCCCTCCGCAACCATCGGTGGTGAACGATTGGCCAAAACGATCGAAGGCGTGCCCCCAGGTATTGCAGAACCCGAGAAGAAATGTTTCCAACTCCATCGTTGGCGGACGCAGTTGCAGCACCCCACCACTGCGCAGACGCATCACGCCGTGCGGAGTTTCTGTGTCAGTGCGAATGTAAATGGATTGATTGAAGTAAAGTTGTCCGTCCATGCCCCAACGCAATGTGTGAATCGTGTGATGGGTATCTTCGGTGCCAAAACCTGAGAGAACGACTTTGCGAACATCCGCTTTGCCATCGTTGTTGGTGTCTTTGAAATGCAACAACTCCGTGCTTTGCCCGACGTAAACGCCGCCGTCGCCCGGTTCGACAGCGGTGGGAATAAACAAACCTTCCGCAAACACCGTGGACTTATCGGCACGACCGTCACCTGTCGTGTCTTCGAGAACGAGAATGGTATCGGCTGCGATTTGTCCGGGTTCGATCTGTGGATAAACCGCAGAACTGGCGACCCACAAACGGCCCTGGGCGTCGAAGTTCATTTGTATCGGCTTCGCAAGCTGCGGATTTTCCGCATACAAATTGACTTCAAAACCAGGCGCCACTTCGAACGTGGGCAATGGCTGGGGAGTAAATGGTTGATCAGAAAGTTTAATCTCGGGAGCGGGCGGAATCTCAGAAGGTTTATTCCGAAGGAGTGCAGAGATTTTGGCATCGGCCGCATCCAACAACGGATTGAACTTCGGAATGTCAGCAGCGTTCTTGCCTTGTTCATGTTTTCGGAAGCCGAGGATGTAAGCCATGTTCTGAGGGCGCGACTGATCGAAGTAGAGAGTGTTCTTGGCGAGGATTTCCGCACGAATCGCTTCTCCGTTTTTCATTCTCTTCGTTGCACCCGGTTTCAAACCCAATCCCCTTTCGATGACCTCTGCTGCTTTCTGGTAACCCAACGCATTCAGGTGAATGCCATTATCGGTCAGTGGCTTCGCCGCTTTCTTCTCCGTCTCCATTTTCAGGTCATCGAAAAGCGATACAAATGGCAGACCACGTTTCTGCGCGACCTGTCCAATGGCTTTGCTGTAAAGCGCGAGTTGTCGGTTGTGTGGTTCCGGATCAGGCAGCGGCGCGCCAAGATTTTCGTGGCGAATGGGACTCAGCAGAACGATCCGAACATCTTTCCCGGCTTGTTCTTTCAATGTATCCAGCAGCTTTTCCAAATCGGCGGAAAATTTCGCCACACCTTTTTCACCATCGAACGAGTTCGCCATGCCGTAGCCGATAAATGCCACTGTCGGTTTCGCGTTTGCGATCTGTTCCACGAATTCCTTCCACGGCTGGTCCGCTGGTTCGCGTCCCGCCTGCAACTTGCTCAAGCCGGCGCGCGACGTCCCCTCCGGGGTGTCACCGCTCCAACCGAGATTACGGAAGCTCACTTTGCGCTCTGGAAACTGCGCGGCGAGGGCCAGTTCGATGTAGCCATAGTATTGTTCCCGTTCCATCAGCGTGTCGCCGATGAACACCACGCGATCGCCATCGCGCAGTTCAAACAAACTGTTTTGGGAGAAAGCCATCTGCGCGCAAAACAACACCAGCGCAAAAAGAGTTTGGATTTTCATAAGTAAATTGAATTCAGATCAACGATCAACGACGAGTCACGGGCTCAGGCGCTTTTAAGTGAGGTTTCACCATGGAGGTCCAAAGCGCATAACCTTTTTCGCTAAGATGAACCCCATCTTTCTTGAATAGTTCGGGTTTCGGTTTTCCATCCGGTCCCAGCATCTCTGGATAAACATCCACAAAAACCAATCCATCCTTCTTGTCACAATGTTTTTCCACCAATGCATTCGTTTGCATCACTTTATCGATCATGTGCCAGCGCGCTGGACTCGGCTTCACTGAAATAAAAATGATTTTCGTTTTTGGAAGAACCTCGTGAACCTTGAAGGCAAACATTTCGAAGTGCTGGGAAAGCTCCTCAGGGCTTTTACCGGCATACAAATCGTTGTCTCCGGCATAGAACACGATCTTCCTGGGCCGATAGGGCAGAACCACTCGATTTGCATATTTAACCGCATCCTCAATTTCAGAACCACCAAACCCACGATTGATCACCTGGTGCCCTGGAAAATCTTTGGCGAGGGTATTCCATATCCGGATGCTGGAACTGCCAACGAACAGGATCGCATTCCGCGGTGGAGGATTCGTCCGATCCGATCGCTCAAAGTCTCTGATCGATTGTTCCCATCGGTTCGGATCCCTGCCCTGCGTCGCACCTGTCTGAGCCGGGCTCGAACCGGCAAGCAACAGGAACACCAGCGATGCGGCAAGTGTTCGGAGTGTCATGGGCAAGATAGTTTCAAATCCGGAGCAGCAAGGCAAAGAACATTCAACGTTTGCTCACTGGAGCTGAATGGCCAGCTTTTAAATGCGGTTTCACCACCGCCGTCCACAATTGGTAACCCTCTTTGCTCAAGTGCAATTTGTCCTGGATGAACAACTCCTCGCGCGGCAAACCATCCAATCCCAGCATCGGTGTATAAATATCAGCGTAGGAAAGCCGGCTATCGCTGTCACAAAACCGCTTAATCAATGTGTTCGATTCGATAACCTTGTCTTTCAACGCCCAGCGTGACGGACTCGGCTTGACGGCGATGAACACGATTTTTGTTTTCGGCAATTCCTTGTGAACAGTCGAAACGAACTCTTTGAAATCTCCCAGCAATTGCTGCGGCGTTTTGCCTTTGGCCAGATCGTTGTCCCCGGCGTAAAGAACGACCGTTTTAGGGCGGTGCGGCACGAGAATCCGATCTGCGTATCTCACGGAATCCGCAATTTCAGAACCACCAAAACCACGGTTGATGACTTTGTGCTCAGGAAAATCCTTGGCAAGAGTCCGCCACGCCCGAATGCTGGAACTGCCGATAAACAACACTGCGTCTTTAGGCGGAGCATTCGTTTGATCGGCTTGCTCGAAAGCCTTCATTGCAGGTTCCCACTTATCAGCATCTTTGGCCGCCGCGGTCTGGGCATTGACCGAAGCCGACCCGGAAAGAAGGAGAGAACTCAGCAGTGCGAAGATCAAACGGCGGTATTGCATATGAATAAAGAGACCATGGCGGTGATGTGAAAATTCAATTTGCCTGGAGATTAACGGCTTTTCTTCTGCAGCTTAAGCATTTCTTCCGCAAAACGTCGGCCCATTTCCCGTTCGGATTTCGTATCAAAATGAACTTCATCACCTTTGTGGGTTAACCCTGTGGCTTTCCAACAGGCAGTATTGGGCACCCGATTCGGAATGTTGGCCAACGCATCGTTGATCCTCCTGGCATGCGGCGTTTTGGTCGGATCCTTGCGGGTGTAAAGAAATTCACCAATCTGCCCGACGACAAACGGCAACTTCGGTTGACCGAGATCTTCCCGAATATCTTCGATCATCTGAGCGAGGCGATCTTCGTAAGTTTCCGCCGTTGCTAATTCTATGCTGTCGTTCTCGCCTTGATGCCAGAGAATGCCTTTGAGCGTTCCATCATTCATGGCGGCTTTGGCGCGGACCACCGCGTTGGAATACAAATCACCACCGCGCGACCACCGACTCAAGGGCGTTCCACCCACCGCGCAAGGCACCAAACCGATGGTGGCCTTCTTATCCGTTTCAGCCATCTGTTTCCCGAAAGCGAGGCCCGGTCCGACGCCAAGGCCTTTAGGGCGATCCTGATGCACCGGTTCGATGGCGATCTCCCAGGCATTGCTGTAGTTGAGCCGTAAGACTCGTGGATGCGTCGTCTTATCTTCGTCCTCGATGTCACCACGTCCCGCCATGTTTGACTGCCCCAACAATAGGTAGATGCGCAGGTTTTTCTTTTTGGGGAGTTGGACGTCGGCGGCGGTAGAGGAAAACGAAAAGATTGAAACGAGAAGCAGAATGAGTGGAATTACGTTCTTCATGGTGATTACTAAGCGCGCTCCGCTAATCCAGGAAACTTCCCAGCGAATGAGACGTCCAGGGATTGTCCCACAGTCGATCCTTTATCTCGAAATCTTCGGCCGACCGCTCTCCCTTGCCGCCCAAGTGTCATTTTTGATCAACGGATACACGACCGTTTCTAACACAAAGATGTCCAATTCCCAGTTTATTGAAGCTGATCGTCCAATCCGGCTGTCCGTGATCCGCATTGAACAACCCCGAAAACGACCGGAGACTTTATCCTAAAAACGGCAGTTGAACCGCGAATCGAAGGTGGTCAAAAAACTACACTATCGAAAAATAAGGGGTTTTCTGCTTAGAGACGCCCAGAACGTGGGCTGGATGGTCTCAAGCCCACTTCAGGATCATCCGGAAACCGTCTGGATGGTCTCCAGTCCACTTCCGGATCATCCGAAAACCGCCTGGATGGTCTCCAGCCCACTTTCGGATCATCCTGAAACCGTCTGGATGGTCTCAAGTCCACTTCCAGATCATCCGGAAACCGTCTGGATGGTCTCAAGCCCACTTCCGGATCATCTGGAAACCGTCTGGATGGTCTCAAGCCCACTTCCGGATCATCTGGAAACGGCCTGGACGGTCTCAAGCCCACTTTCGGATCATCCGGAAACGGCCTGGATGGTCTCCAGCCCACGTCCGGATGATCTTAAAAGACAGCGCTTTCGGGCGCATTTAAGCACCAGAAATTGAAAACCCCGCATTGTGCGTCCGAAAGCGGTGTCGCGCTTCGCTTGCCACC
>JACDHS010000151.1 GCA_013820875.1 Verrucomicrobiota bacterium
TGCCACCAAGCGCGCGGCGACGGAGGGATACGGCGCAAGAGTGGTCGGTTGCGAAGAGGGTGAGCGGATGCAGGTCGCGGAAAAACTGCAAAGTGAATGCGGCTATACCATGGTTCCGCCATTTGATGACGAGGAAGTTATTGCAGGGCAGGGAACGGCCACACTGGAATTCTTTGAGCAGGTGAATGAGCTCGACGCCATTCTTGCACCCTGCGGAGGTGGTGGTTTGCTGAGTGGCACGGCCATTGCCGCGAAAGGTTGTTCGACGAAATGTAAAGTCATCGGCATCGAACCTGAACTGGGCGACGACGCCAAACGCTCGTTTGAAAGCAAAGTTCTGCAAAGTGTGTCCAATCCGCTCACTATTGCCGATGGCGTTCGCACTGCGCAGCTCGGTCACAAAACGTTTCCGTTGATCCTTCAGTATGTGGATGAAATGAGCACGGTCTCCGAAGAAGCCATTTTTGAAGCGACTCGCTTTTTGTTTTACCGAATGAAACTGGTGGTCGAGCCCTCTGGCGTTCTCGGTGTGGCGGCGTTACTGAGTGGTTCAGTCAAATCGCAGGGACGCGTTGGAATTCTTCTCAGCGGCGGGAACATCGATGCCCCGACGATGAGGAGGATTTTGGGGGAGTGATGGAGTGATGGAGTGATGGAGTGATGGAGTGATGGAGTGATGGAGTGATGGAGTGATGGAGTGATGGAGTGATGGAGTGATGGAGTGATCCGGCGCGTAGCGCCGGATCCCAAACTCCAAACTCCAAACCGCCCCCCGTCACCCCGTCACCCCCCGCCCCTGAGATCGAAAATCAACGGCAGCAAAAAGTAACTAAGCAGGACGATGACAACCAAACCAAACAGGTTGATCACGACGCCGACCTTCGCCATTTCCATGATCTTGATTCGTTGACTGCTGAAGACGATGGCGTTCGGTGGGGTCGCCACTGGCAACATAAAAGCCATGGATGCCGAAAGGGTTGCGGGGATCATGAGAACGAGCGGGTGAATGCCGAGACCGACAGCGGTTGAGGCGAGCAATGGCAGCAACATTTGCGTGGTGGCTGTATTGGAGGTTAGCTCGGTTAGAAAAGTAATTCCGAAACTGACCAAAGTGGTTGTCAGTAGTGGATGCAACGCTTCGTGCGAAGTGAACGCAGCCGCTACATGACGTGACAGGCCGCTTGCGGTGAATCCATCCGCAAGGGCGAAGCCGCCACCAAAGAGGAGAATGATGCCCCATGGCACTCGGGCAAATACATCACTGTCGAGCAGCGGTTCACTCCGTGGAGTGCGTCGAGACGGGAGAAGAAAGAGCAGTAGAGCTAAACCAATTGCGATGGAACCGTCGTTCAGCGCCTCCAATGGTGTCCAGAGCCGTTGCCATCCGGGGATGACAACTCCGCCGAAGTTTAAATCGGACCGGAAGATCCAGAGCACCGCAGCCGCTGCAAAAACCGTCGAAACACTTTTTTCCGCGAAACTCATGCGGCCGAGTTCAGATCTTTCTTTGCGCACGGTTTCCGGATTGAGAACCAGAGTCGGATCGAGGCGACAAACGACTTTCGTGAGCAGCAACCAGGTTCCCAGCATCATGACCATGGCAAACGGCAACCCGAACAAAATCCATTTACCGAAAGTCACAGCCTCTTTCTCGGGGAAGGTGCTGTTGTAAACCGCGGCGAGCACCATGTTCGGCGGAGTGCCGACGAGGGTCGCGACCCCGCCGATGGACGAGCCGTAAGCGATCCCGAGCATGATACATATCCCGAGCGTATGAGTCTTCTCGACGCCAAATGCATCTTCCACCTTTGTCAGCAGCGCCATTCCAATGGGTAACATCATAACTGCGGTGGCCGTGTTGGAAATCCACATGGAAAGGAATCCCGCTGCCAGCATGAAACCGAGCACCATGGAGGAGGGTTTGCTTCCGACGACTGAAATAATGGCGAGGGCAATTCGGCGATGGAGATTCCAGCGTTCCATGGCCAGGGCAATCAGGAAGCCGCCAAGGAAAAGGAAGATGGTGGAGTTGATGTAACTGCTGGCGACCTTGCCGGAGTCGAGAATGCCGAGAGATGGAAAAAGGAGAAACGGCAGGAGCGATGTGGCTGCGAGCGGGATTGCTTCCGTCATCCACCAAATTGCCATGAGCGCGACGACTGCCGCCATGTATCCGATTGCTGGTTGCCCCGGATCCGGCTGAAAGAACAATCCCAACGCCAGAGCGACCACCGGGCCGACGATGAGACCGGTCATTTGCCACGTTGCGCGCGGTGTTGAAAGAGACATTGAAACCCGACGATAAATGCGGGCGTTCTTTATTGTAAAAGATAAACTGAAACCCTTTCCCTCGTTTTTACGTCCGACGGGGTATCATCGAAAATTGATATGATGCGACTCGTTCTTCTGCTTTCGTTTTTTCTTTGTGTTCCATGGCTCAGCGTCGCCGCGACGAAGCCTACAAAACCCAACATCCTGCTCATCACTGTGGATGACATGAACTGCGATTCCATCGGTGTTTTCGGCGCGAAGTTGCAGGGAACCACACCGCACATTGACCGGCTTGCGGCCGAGAGCCTGCGTTTTCAACATGCCCACATGCAGACGGCTTCTTGCATGCCATCGCGCAATGCGATGTTCTCCGGGCGTCATTCCCACAACAACAAGGTCGAAGGGTTTTACCAGGTGCCGAATCCCGGTTATCCCGTGTTGTCTGATTTGATGAGTGCCGGTGGATATTTCACCGCCATCCGCGGCAAGGTCGCGCATTCCACTCCGTATCATCCTTACAAGTGGGATCTCGTTATCAACGATGACGAGGGTGGTAAAGCGGACAAAAAGAATGCTGCTTCCTACGGTGCCTCCACGCGCCAGGGAATTGAGCAGGCTAAAAAAGCGTCGAAACCTTTCTACCTCAATATCAATGTGTCCGATCCGCACAAGCCGTTCCATGCGGAGGGTCGAGACGGAAAAACAATTCCCGATACGAACGTCCCGTCACGCGTGTTCACGCCCGAGGAAATTCCTGTGCCCGGTTTTCTTCCCGACGATCCGGTGGTGCGCAAAGAATTGGCGCACTATTACTCCTCCGTGCGACGCGCCGATGATTGCGTTGCAGAAGTGCTGAAAGCTTTGGAGGAATCGGGTCAGGCCAAGAATACCGTGGTGATCTTTCTCTCCGATCACGGCATGCCGCTGCCGTTTGCCAAGACGCAGCTTTATCATCACAGCACATGGACACCATTGATAGTGCGCTGGTTCGGTGTTACGAAACCGGGCACCGTGGATTCGCGCCACATGATCGCCGGAGTGGATATTTTACCAACGTTCCTTGAGATAGCGGGTATAGCTCAACCGAAAGGAATCGATGGCCGAAGTTTTGCGCCATTGTTGAGGGGGCAGAAGCAGAGCGACCGCGAAATGGTCTTCAAGGAGCACAACGAAAATTCCGGCGGCCATCGGAACCCCATGCGCGCTGTGCAGACCAAAGAGTTTCTCTACCTTTTCAATCCCTGGTCCAACGGCACTCGCGTGATGGGAACCGCCACCGCTGGAACGCATACCTATCGTAGAATGAAAGAACTGGCCAGGACTGATCCGAAAATCGCCGCGCGCGTCAAACTGGCCGATCATCGTGTGCCCGAGGAATTTTATAATATCTCCAGGGATCCCGATGCGCTGACGAATCTCATTACTGATCAGAAAAGCCAAAAGGAAATCAAACGATTGCGCAGCGCCCTGGCGGAATGGATGAAGAAAACAGGCGATCCGTTGCTGCCGGTCTTTGAAAGACGGGATGACGAAGTCTTTCGCGAGAACTACATCAACCAGTTGCAAAAAGAATCCGACGAACGCCGTTTCGAGAAGACAGGAAAAAAACGGGCTGCCCGGCGCGACGATTGATCTGACTGGATCTGGTTATTCCACCGGTGAACTAATCGCGATAACGCTCATTGGCGGCAGGCATATTTCGGCGGAGAACTCCTGGTTGTGCCACTTGTGTTCGCTTGCGGTGACGGCTCCGAGATTTCCTGCATTGCTCCCGCCGTAAATGCCGGAGTCTGAGTTGACTTCCTCTTTCCAAACTCCCGCTTTCGGCAATCCAATCCGATAATTGCTACGCAGGACAGGGGTGAGATTCATGATGACGGCGACTTGCCGGGTGCAATCGCAATTCTGGCGCACGAACGAAAGGACGCTATTCTCGGCATCGCCGCAATCGATCCAATAGAATCCCGCGAGATCATAATCACCATCCCAGAGCGCCGGTTCGTTTTTGTAAAAGCGGTTCAAATCCTCCAGGAACCGCTGCACGCCGCGATGATACCTGCCAGAATCGAGCAGCCACCAATCGAGTTCCTTGTTTTCGTTCCACTCGGCCCCTTGTGCGATTTCACAACCCATCATCAACAGTTGTTTGCCGGGGAAAAGCCATTGATAACCGAGCAGAGTGCGAATGTTGGCAAATTTCTGCCAGTCATCGCCGGGCATCTTGCCAATGAGCGATCCTTTGCCATGCACGATTTCGTCATGTGAAATCGGCGAAATGAAATTTTCGTTGTGATGATAGAGCATCGCGAACGTGAGATCGTTCTGATGATATTTCCGGTAAACCGGATCCCGGCTGAAAAACTTCAGGGTGTCGTGCATCCAACCCATGTTCCATTTGAATGTAAACCCAAGCCCACCGATGTAAGGCGGACGCGTGACCTGCGGCCATGCCGTGGATTCTTCCGCAATGGTCAGAACGCCCGGATGTTCGGTATGCACAACGTGATTGAAGTGCCGGAGAAACTCGACCGCTTCAATGTTTTCGCGTCCACCGAATTGGTTCGGCACCCATTCACCCTCTTTGCGTGAGTAATCCAGGTAAAGCATGGAAGCGACGGCATCCACTCGCAAGCCATCGATGTGAAAGCGTTCGCACCAGAAGAGCGCGTTGGCGGTGAGGAAGTTTCGCACTTCATGCCGGCCATAATTGAAGATGAGCGTGCCCCAATCCTGGTGCGCTCCTTTGCGCGGATCTTCGTGTTCGTAGAGAGCGGTGCCATCGAATTTGGCGAGCGCCCATTCGTCACGTGGAAAGTGCGCCGGAACCCAATCGATCAAGACGCCGATACCGGCTTCGTGCAGGGCATTGATTAAAAATTGAAAATCATCCGGTGTGCCGAACCGGCTGGTGGGTGAATAAAATCCGGTCACCTGGTAACCCCAGCTTGGGTAGAACGCATGTTCTGACACAGGCATAAACTCCACGTGAGTGAAACCCATTTTTACGACATACTCCACGAGTGGCTCGGCCAATTCGCGGTAGCTCAGTGACTCGTGCGCATTGCGCTTTTTCCATGATCCGATATGCACTTCATAGATGCTGACAGGGCTGCGCAATGGATTGGCTTCGCTCCGTCTTTTCAACCAGGCGTCATCGCTCCATTTGAACTTCTTTGTATCCCAAACGATGGAAGCATTCTTCGGTGCCGCTTCAAAAAAGAATCCATACGGATCAGTCTTCAGCATGATTTTACCATGAAGATCTTTGATCTCGTATTTGTAATGGGTTCCTTCGCCGACGTTCGGAATAAAAATCTCCCAAACGCCGCTCGCGCCGAGGAGTCGCAGTGGATTGCGGCGTCCATCCCATTGATTGAATTCGCCGACTACACTGATGCGCTGGGCATTCGGCGCCCAGACGGCGAAACTCGTTCCCCAGATGCCATCGATCTGCCGGATGTGCGCGCCGAACTTATCATAAATGCGCCGCTCATTACCTTGTCCGAACAAGTATAAATCCTGTTCGCCGAGCGTTGGCAGAAATGAATAGGGATCCCGCGTCTGCCAACTATTGCCCTGGTGATCTTTAATGATCAGGTCGTAGGCGTAAACGGTGTGGCTTCCCTTGGTTGTGCCTTCGAAGAGTCCGGTGTCGTGGATCTTCGTCAGCTTGATGCTCGGCTTCTTCTTCTCGTGAACGGGGACGGCCTCAATTTCCGCCGCATCCGGATAACAGGCGCGGACGACCACGCCCGAACCATCCCCGAGCGGGTGCATGCCCAAGAGGGTGTGTGGCGACCGATGTTGAACGTGAACAAGGCTGTCGAGTTCCGCCTGAGTCAAAATCATCTGGCGCAATCTAGCATCCGGTGGATGGCTGAACACAAAAAATTACCCCGATATTCAGTTAAGATTATTACTGAGTTCGTTTTTGGAGAAGGTGCTCGCTGTTTCCGGTGGGCGGTTTTTAGGGTTGCGAGGGTTTTACAACGGCAATTTACCGGGCGATCAGTTCCATCCGCAGTCGAGGAGTCCCTTTCTCTTCATCTTCGCTCCAGAGTACGAAGAATTGGTCATCACAGGCCAAGAGACGTGGATACTTCGCTTTCGCAGCAGAAAGCTGCTGGGGTTCGCCCCACGTTTTGCCGCCGTCTTCCGTCAGTGCAACAAACATTGACTGGCCATTTGTCGATGGTTCATCCCAGGCAACTGCCGCTTTGTCGGGCGAAAGAGCGGTGGTGTCCGTGTGTCTTCCGATTTTGCTCAACCCCAACCTCGTCGTAGCCGACCATGATTGGCCGTTGTCGCCGCTCGTCAAAACATACGCTCCCGAGTGTTCAGATTGACCGGTCCAGACCGTTGCCACCAAAAGGTTTTCACCGGCGTTGCGACCGGGCGTCAGGGCGAGTCCTCCCCCGACGTGTGGACAACCGTTGAAATCCCAATTGAAGTCTCCCACCGCACCGGTGCGGTTCCATGTCTGGCCGCGATCTTTGGACACGGCGAGTGCCATGTCTCTTGGTTGCTCATCGCGGTAGAGAACGAACAATTCTCCATCTGCATTGATCTTTATTTCATTCCAACAGCAGGCGCATGAGGTCGGATCGATAACGGTTGGCTCGCTCCAGTGCTTAGAATCAAACGCCAAACGTGAATAGCGCAAACTGCGTTCCTTGTCTTCCGCGTGAATCCAGACAACATGGAATGCTCCATCGCCGGCGACCGTCGCCGGAAATCGATAGCCGACATCTTGCGCATCATCGGTGGTCAAAGTGGGGCTTGGGCCAGGGGTCCACGTTCTGCCGCCGTCATTGGAAAGAGCAGTGGCAATCGGTCCGCTACCGTAGGGACCGCCGCCTTTGGCCGTCCAGAGCGCCATCAATCGTTCGCCATGAACGGCAATCTGCGGGTCGTTGCCGCGATGATGATTTCCGGGGGTGGCATGAGTGGTCGGAATTCGAATGGGCTCGGGCCAGGTCTGGTCAGTGCTTTTGCGTTTGAGATAAAAGAAGTCGAGCGCTTTGTCTTCGGCAGGTTGGCCAATGAGGAGATGAATTGCTCCGTTGTCTGATGTGACATCGAAGCAGGAAGCGCGCAGGTCTGAACTCGATTTGCTTTCCGCGCTTCGTTCGCCGCACCCGCTCACGAAGAGCATCATGGTGGCAGCGGAAAGCAGGAAGAGGGTGCGATAGCGATCCAGTCGGAATTGGAAATATTCTTGGGTCATAAAATATCTGTTATCTACAGCAGGTTTAAGTGGGATTCCTTGTAGCGCAGATTTTCCAGTCTGCAGATCGTCGGGATACGCCGAACGCATCGGGCAATCCTCGCGTTACTTCGGAGCGCGGCTGTGTCGCAGACCAGCCGCAGCGCGTGAGATTGTAGGAATGCTTTGGGAAATCCGAATGGCTACAATTGCAGCGTCGAGCGCTGCGGCTGATGCTTCGCCCAAAGCCAGAACTATAGGAAACAACGAACCGCAATGCCGTTACGCCGCGCTCCGCCGAATTGCCCACCAAATCATCAACGCAGATCCCAGAGTTCATCTTTATAATCGGGGCTATTTGGATCCACGATGCCGTTGCCGAGCCATTTGCCGGGCACATCGGGGTAGAAGGGCGCCGTCATGGGAGTGGCTTTGGCGTGGCCATCCGCGTAGGCGACGTTTACTCCTTTGCCGCTTGTGGAATGTCGCGGGTTGGGGCGTCCGATACCCGACGTCGTGGTGCTCGATGGCGGATAGAGATGAGTCGCAAGGATTGGAACAAGGCTGTCATTAATACCTGCATCGGCCAGGTCAACCGTTGCGGACGGTTGCCGAACATTGAGCATGTTTTGCCAATTCAGATAGGTGTTGAATCCATAGCCGGCGGACTGGTCCGCCTTCTGATTGGCTGGACAATGCCAGACCTGTTGCTGGTTGGTGTCGGCGTTGGATGTTCCCTGGCTGAGGTAGGGGTAGAGTAACATCTTCCGATCTGTGCCAGCTCTGTATCCAACATGAACACCATGGTCATGGCCATACATGGCGCTGGCCATGCCGATTTGACGGACATTTCCCAGGCAGCGCACGGCGTGCGCCCGCTTTTGCGCGGCCGCGAGAGCGGGAAGGAGCATTCCCGCAAGGATCGCGATAATTGCGATCACGACTAATAGCTCTATGAGCGTAAATCCAAAGTTTTTCTTTCGCATATCAGGAGCAATCGAACGAACAGCGTTCGAAAGAGATTTTGATATTTTGGGATATTGATTCACGGGCACACTGCCGCGTGAACAGGAACTCAGCCGATAAACGGCTGGGACAAGCGAAGGGAACTTAGGCGCGCAGGGGCGGCGGAGTAGGAGGCGTTTCGGCTCTGGAAAGGAGAACAAATACCGGGGACAACGAGCGATGTTGGACTAACGGAAAATAGAAGTCTGTACCTACCGGATTGAATATCTCCATTTTCTTAACTTCGACTTGAGACTTCGATTCGCTCTCCGTCTTTTTACCTTCTTCGACAAACTTGCAAACCTTACAAGGATTGTTGCCGTCGAAAGTTTTTATAAGTGCAGTGGAAACGGACTCAGTTTGAGAGAAGTTGATCGCCATCCCGACCCATGCGAATGTCTGCAACATTCCCCAATGTCCACCCACACTCAGGACGAGGGTAGCGACAACCATCCATTTTGCCAGGCGGCAACGCACGGAACTAAATTGCAGTTGTCATGGAAGTGACGCAAGGGCGAAAGTGAATTCAACATTTTGCTGTTTGTTCAGGGCTGACAGGTCTTTGTCGGGGTGGCCGTGAGACCATCTGGACCGTTTTGATATGAAAACAAAGTGGACGTGAGACCGTCTTGCCCACGTTTCTGGCGACCTGAAGTGAAAACCCCTTATTTTTCAACAATTTGCCCGGATGAAGCTTTCGACCTCGCCGCGAAATCTAATCGGCTCGCAGGTGATCAGCTTCAAGGTCATTCATTCCGTTCATTGAGATTTTTGGCTACGTTGGCTCCGTTCTTGAGCAAGTCGTCCACTTTCTCGTTGAGCTTGTATTTTGCGTTAATATCGACAAGAAAACCTTCCTGGTTGATCAGCCAGTAGGCGGGGGGGCCTGGCTTGCCCAGAGCCAGAGCAATTTCTGATTCGATTCCTTGTGGATCGAAGAACTGGGGCCAGCCGAGAGGATGCTTTTGCAGAAAGGATTCCAGCTTGGGCTTGTCGCTGTCGTAGCTGATACCAATTACCTCGAAGCCATCAGCCCGACGCTTTTCCCAAAGGGATTTCACCGCAGGCAGGCCGGCGACGCAGGGAGGACACCAGGTGGCCCAGAAATCCAGGAGGACGACCTTGCCGCGGTATGCTTGCAAATCTATTTCGGATCCATCGAGCGCTTTGAATTTCAAAGCAAGGGGCTTTCCGATTCGGTCCAATTTCTTTTTAAGCTTCAATGCTTGCTCGCGGTAATGGCTGATCTTTTTGGCTTCGGCAACCTTCAGCACCTCCTCGATGAGTTTCAACGAATGTGGATATTCGCTGAATTGGGCAGTAGTGATCATCTCCTGGCAGAAGAAATGCGCCGGCGCACCGAAATCATTCATAACCGTCCGCACAAAATTTTCGCGTTCTTCGATGCTCCGGACACGACCGAGTTGGTTTCGCCGTATAGTTTCACGTCGTGATGGGGTGAGTTTGGTGTCGTCCAAAAATGTTTTCTCCAACTTCTCCAAATCAGCAAGTCGCGCGGAGCTCCTGGAAGCAGCCATGCTTAAGCAATCGAGCCATTGCTCCCAGGCCTCCTCGGTGTGGACACTGTTCGGATATTGTTTCAGGAATGCTTCATATTGTTCCGCCAATCCGCCCAACGACTCAGTCATTTTGGATATGAAGGCATCGAAATCCTTCGGTTCGAGGCTGGGCGGGCTTTGCCTGTGAAGCGATTTTGCAGTCTCTTCCAGTTTCTTCCAGGCAACTTCTTCCGCTGCGGCAGAAGCTTCCACAGGTGCCTTTTCGTTACTGGAAGCCGATTGAGGCGAGTGCAAGAAGAAGGCGAGAGCCAGGGCCGCAACACGGGGTTTGATCATCATATGAATAAGGGAGCATCTTCATATGTTATAAGAGTTTAGCAAGGGAGGAGTCGGCACGAGGTGTGATTTTAAACGGATGAGGTGGACGGTGCAATTGGGCGGTATCGGAGCGCAGCGTAACCGCTTAAATTCACACTTATTGGCACGCTCCGCTTACGGTGTGGTCAGCAGTTGATTGGGCTTCATTGTGATTGGCTTGCGTCACACCATGACATCTGTTCGCTCGTGCGGTTTCCCGCCTTATCATATCTGGAGTCGCTACGTTGAAACCTTGAACTACTTCGCCATCACGACATCCGGTTCCTCCACCTTTGTCTCCGCCGGTAAGGTCGATGGCGCATCCAGCGGTCTTGCTACACGATCGCTTGCGGGTTCATCAGCTTTGTGGAATTTCACGCTGACCATCTTACTGATGCCGTGTTCCTGCATCGTCACGCCGTAGAGCACGTCGGCCATGCCGATGGTGCGTTTGTTGTGCGTGATGATGACGAATTGCGAGTGATCGAGGAAACGTTGCAACACGCGGATGAAACGGTTCACGTTTGATTCGTCGAGCGGGGCATCCAGTTCGTCCAGCACACAGAATGGACTCGGCTTCACCTGGTAAATCGAGAAGAGCAGGGCAACCGCGGTCATGGTCTGTTCGCCGCCGGAGAGCAGGGAAATGGTCTGCAACTGTTTGCCGGGAGGACGTGCCACGATATCGATGCCGCTTTCCAACACATCGCCTTCGTTGGTCAGAATAAGATCCGCTTTGCCACCGCCGAAGATGTCCATGAAGAGAATGCGGAAATTGTCGCGAATCCGCGTAAACGTTTCGAGGAACATTTCCTTCGTTTGCGTGTTGATCCGGTTGATCACCTCGAGCAACTGCACTTTGGCCTGCACCAGGTCGTCGTGCTGTGTGGTGAGGAATTGGTAACGCTGTTCGGTCTCTTCGTATTCCTCGATGGCCACGAGGTTGACCGGTCCGATGTCATCGATGCGCTTTTGCAACGCAGCGACTTGTCCCGCCACTTCATTCCAATCCGTGGCAACACCCGCCTGCGCCATTTCTTCCGGCGTGAGCGTTTGCACCTGGGCCGGACCTTCGTCGGCAAACGTAATCGTGATGCATTCGCTGCGAATGTCGTCCAGCTTGAGTTGATACTTTTGCTCAATGCGTTCGCGCAAGTTTTGCACCGCCATATTTTTCTGCGCCAACTCCACTTCCAACGTGCCGCGGGTCTGCTGGATTTCCGTTAAACGCCGGCGATTATCGCGCAACCCTTCTTCCCGGGTCTGAATCTCAGTTTCCTGCTCTTCCTTCTGGGCGAGGAGATCGGCAGTTTGAGCGCTGACCTGTTCGCGTTCGTGCTGCAACCCTTCGATCTTCTGACGGGACTCAGCGATTTCCGATTCCGCCTGCGATTTGCGGGTGAGGAACGTTGCAATTTCGTTTTTGCGCAGTTCCGCGATGTGGGTCATTTCGCGAATGCGTTGCTCCAGCGGCGTTTGCTGGCTGCGGAAGGAATTACTCAGTTGTTCCTGCGTTGCGAGTGCCACTTTCGTCTCCGTAAGCGTGGCATTGGCGACATCGCGTTCCGCGCGCAATTGTTCGAGTCCGGACGTGTATTCAGCGACCTGCCCCTGCAACGATTCTTCGCGATTTTCCAGTTCGCCGATCTGGGCGGCGAGAGCGTCGCGTTTCTGCATTCCTTCCTGTTCCTGGGCGAACAAGTTGTCGCGTTCGAAGTCAACGGTCTGAATCTTCTGATTCAAGACGCGTTGGGAATTCTGCAGCGCGTTGAACTCACCCTGACGTGTTGCGATCGCCACTTCCTGGGAACGCAATTCTGTCTGCGCTTCCTGCAAGCTGGCTTGTAGCTCGGTTTGTTCGCTTTGCAGCGCGCCTTTGCAGCGGCTGACTTCGTTGATCTGTTCCTGCAACTGCGAGATGGTCAGTTTCAGTTCATCAATCTGATTCTTACGACCGAGAATGGAGGAGGGTGCTTTGCCGTTGTTGTTCGCGTTCTGTTGGCCGCCGGTGAAGATGCCGTGGTGGCTGAGAAGTTCACCCGTCTCGGTGACGAAATCGTACGTGCCGTTGGTGTCGCGGAAGGCAGTCGTGGCTGTAGCGAGATCGGGAACGATCAACGTGCGTCCGAGCAAACACTCCAGGAGTGGACGAATGGCTTCATCCGATTCAATGACAGAAAGAGCGCGGGTGCCAGGCAGCGTGCTGCCAGCGTCTCGCTGGCGGTCCCCATTGGCAATCGAACTATCACCGATATTAAGTGCAAGCGCCGCAATACTGGCCTTACCTTTCTTATTAGTAGAAAGGTCGGCAAGGATCTGCTGGGCGGATTCCGGTTGCTCCGTCAAAACCAATTGCAACTGCTGCCCTAGCGCCGCTTCAATCGCCGCAATGTATTGATCGGGAACTTTGATCTTATCCGCAAGCGAACCGAGAACATTTTGCGCGGTCTTAAGCGCGGCGAGGGCACCGGCGCTGAAACCTTCGTGTGAATCCTGCAACTGTTCCAGCACGTTCAGGCGTGAACGTTTTTCCGCCTGTTCCCGCAGAACTTTGTCTAACTCCTGTCCAACGCGATTCATTTCCTGCTGGATCTCGCGCAAACGTTGTTGACGCTCTTCCACCGTTCCGCGTTGTGTTTGGATGCTCAGCTTCTCGAGTTCAACATTGTTGGCGAATTCCGTGAGGCGCGCTTCGAGCCGGGCTTTTTCTTCTGCCAACTGGACCTGTTCAGAGGAAAGTTTTTCGAGTCGAACAACATTGCCCTGTTTCTGCAGGTCGAGCGTGTTGATTTCGTTGCGAACACGGCTGAGTTGTTGCGCAGCAGAGAACAATTCCGCCTGCGTTTTGCGGAGCGATTCCTGGTTTTGCATCAGGTCGCCTTCGACCGCTTGCAACGCGACCCGCTTTTCTTCGAGCACGTGACGCTGTTCTTCCACCTGTTGGATGGCGGCGTTCAGTTTCTCGGTGACATTCTCCAGTTCCTGCTCGGCGACCAATCGGCGTTCTTCCGACTGGGTGATTTCCTGGAACGCTTTGGCATTTTGCGATTCCAACTCGCGCAAACGTTCCTCATTGAAATGGATCCGGCTGTCATGCCGATCGATTTGGCCTTTCAACTCATGGCCATGTTGTTGCGACGCGCTGATCTGCTGCTCCAGTTCCGCGAGCAACTGGCGCAAGGTCTGAATCTCGTTTTCACCGCGCAGAACACTTTCATTGCAGACTTCGATCTCGATTTTGAGCTTCTCAACGTGAGTTTCGCGATCATTGATCTCAGTTTGCAGGATATCGAATTGGTGCCGCGCCAGTTGGGTATCGAGATGCTGGAGTTGTGCGGCGAATTCCTTATAGCGACGCGCTTTGCCAGCCTGCCGCTGGAGCGAACCGATCTGCCGTTTCACTTCTTTGATCAGATCTTCGACACGGAGTAGGTTTTGGTCGGTTGCTTCCAGTTTCCGGAGCGATTCCTTCTTTTGCGCCTTGAACTTCGTGATGCCAGCCGCTTCTTCGAACACCATGCGGCGATCGTCCGGTTTGCTGGAGAGAATCTGGGTGATGTTCCCCTGGGCCATGATCGAATAACTCGTCTTGCCCATGCCGGTGCCCATGAAGAATTGCTGAATATCCTTCAGACGACAGGAAACCTTGTTGATGAAATATTCGGAGCCGCCGTCCCGAAAGACGCGCCGAGTGATGGTTACTTCATTATAGGAAATCTCCATCCCGGCCGCTTTTAGCTGTTCCTCGTCCACATCGCCGATGGTCAGGGAGACTTCCGCCATGCCGATGGCTTTGCGTCCGTCGGTGCCGTTGAAGATAACATCGGCCATTTCACCGCCGCGCAGTGCTTTGGCCGATTGTTCACCCAAAACCCAGCGGATAGCATCGGAAACGTTCGACTTGCCGCAGCCATTGGGCCCGACAATCGCCGTCACTCCCGGCTGAAAGTTCAACGAGGTCTTGTCTGCGAAAGACTTGAAACCCAACATCGTGAGGTTTTTCAGATACATGGCACGTAAATGAAAACCAATCTGTGGGGTTTTGGTAAAGTTAAAAACCACAATATGTGGTATAAAGTTATTCACAGTGACCACTACTAATAGGGGAGGAGGGGTGCGGATGCTACAATGGGCGGGTAAACAATAAGAAGGGCTTCGGTCCCTCGTTGTGGAATCCCATGTGTCTTTTGGCTCACCGCGCGGATGAACCTAAAAAAGCAGTTGAAATGGCCGCAAAAGAACGCAAAGAACGCAGAAGAAGGCGTTTATGACCGCACGATTTCTTTCCCTCAGCAGGTGACAGCATAAAAAGCTCTCTTATCCCCCCGCTTCTCCTTCTGTTTTTGCGCCCTTTGCGTTCTTTCGCGGCTATTAACTGCCGTTTTAAGGATGGATGGTGTCGGGATGGAGCAGATCACAAGGGACTTGCCGCACCTGCCAAATTGAGTTTCCGGGAACGTGGACAACACACTGTGTAGTCGTCGTTGCTGCAGTTTTAAAGTGGGCAACACACTGTGCGGTCGTCGTTGCTGCAGTTTTAAAGTGGACAACACACTGTGCGGTCGTCGTTGCTG
>JACDHS010000152.1 GCA_013820875.1 Verrucomicrobiota bacterium
ACCGTCCAAAGAAGGGTGCTTGCGACGGGAACTCCCTGAACCCGAACCGGAATGAGGAACGGAATCACATTCCGAACAGAATTAGCCGGAACGATTCAGTTGAGTGGGTGCTGTCATACAAGTTTGTCGGCCAAATGCGCGGAACGCCGGATTCATCCGGCAGCAATCTCCCAAACCGAACGGTGACTCCACTTGGCGCTTTCGGGACAGATTCACGTTACTGCCGGATGAATCCGGCGTTCCGTTGCAATTTCAACTGAATCGTTCCGGCTTAACGTGGAAAAAGGGTGAAATCCGGGTCAAAAAGTCGTAAGTCATTTCGCTGGAGGGAGTTCCAGCATGGAGTGAGTTAAAAAAAGGCGCGATGGAGGTCCTCCAAACTATTCTGGAGCACTAAAATCGGCAATTTTAGTCCTCCAAACTATTCTGGAGCACTAAAATCGGCAATTTCAGTCCTCCAAACTATTCTGGAGCACTAAAATCGGCAATTTCAGTCCTCCAAACTATTCTGGAGCGTTAAAATCGGCAATTTTAGTCCTCCAAACTATTCTGGAGCGCTAAAATCGGCGATTTCAGTCCTCCAAACTATTTTGGAGCGCTAAAATCGGCGATTTCAGTCTTCCAAAACATTTTGGAGACCCAAAATTGCTATCGAAAACCGTCTAATCTGCGCTAACAACTGTTTCAACAGCTACGCTGTTGGCTTGACTTCCATTCTAATTAATTCAGGTTCGGTTAATGATTCCTTGGCCAGTCGCCCACTTAAGCCAATCGGGTAATCCAGCCCGAAAACCAGGGCTAATATCAGGTTAGCAGCGCAAATCTCCTTGTGAATCATATGGTTGGGCGGCTCACACGTTCGATGAAAATTCAGGCAGACAAAATTGAAGGCAAACCCACACACGGTCTTTCTGTGGATGAGGTTCGTTCTATTTTGGCGAGTGTTCCTCCTGCTTGGATTGAAGGGCTTACGAATGTTCGCCTTGCAAACGGCCATCACCGAGCGGACGCGCATTTCAGCCGCTATGATGGGCTTCTGACTATCTATTCTCGACACGGCACAACGAGAGAGATTTTGGTCGCTATCTTATCCGTGCTAGCGGCACCTTCACTCAATATTCAATCTACCGTTTCCCGTAGCCCAAAAAAAGCAGAGAAGCACCGGCTTGAGCAGTTTATCCAGCCGTTCGTTGATCAGATTCTGCCTGCATTGACGTAACCAAAGAATCGAATGACGCCGCCGAACAAAGACGGTGGAGGACAACGGCTGCTTCGCGTTTGCAGATTGTATGTTTTCGGATTTTATAAGAGTTTTGTTTCAGGCGGTGCGGCGCTCACAGCAGCCGCGCCTCACCTGAATCGTTAGATGCAACGCGTCATCAAAGTCATTTGCGTCGCTGTGGGAGTGCCGCTCCTGATCCTGGTTGGTTGTATTGCAGCCGACCGGATTCCTCATTCGCGCGCCACCCCGCCGAAGATTGTGACCGACATTTCATCGTGTTTGGCGTGGCTGAAGAAGCCGATGGGAGCTTACAGGATTACGGACGGCGATTTGGTTTACTACAGAGTGACCGGACCGGCGGGGCGTTATGTGGCATCTGGACCTTCCGCCTACACCTTTGATTCTCACGGCAAGTTTGTCGGTTGGACTCCTGACCGTGGTGACTTGCCGACGCCTGGCCTGCATCTTTCGCCGGATGCAAAGGAAGAGAAGATTTCTTTGGACGAGTTAAGACAGAGTGCGCAATGAATACCGCATCTAACCAACCGCATGAACCGAACCCCGCGATAGCGCTGTGGTTTCAATCCGAGTATCACTGGCGCGGGGTCAGTGATGCGGAGCGTTAGCCTACTATGCGCACGCGCCACTTCATTGCTATAGGATTTGCAACACTAGCAATCACCGGTTTTCTGTTTGCCAAGGCTTCGCACGTTCCTTTGTCGCAGAAATGCAAGAAATCAGACTTGATTGCGGTAATCGAGATTACAGAGACCAAAACTGGAGGTGCATCCAAGCCGTATCGGAAGATTGCCACTGCACGAATTACTGAGACCATCAAGGGGCGTATTGATGTTGCGACCTTTAAGCTCGATTTCGACAATGGATTAGCGTGCCCCAACATTCTCTACAAGAGAGGCGATCGCTGCTTGGTGTTTCTTAGCAAACTGCCGACCGGTCACTTCACTACTTACAACTCTTATTATGGTGCTTACACCGTTAGCAACGACACGGTTATTGATTGGGAGTATAAAGCGGATACCAAGCTGCCAAATGTCCGGCAGGAAATTCTGAAGCATGTGGAGTAGGAAGGCTAACCAACCGGCTGCCAGGCAAGGCCGGGATGACACGTCGGTTAACAATCAAAGGATTTCTTGGAAAGAAGATTTATCGATCCGCAGATTGCGCAGATTTTCGCAAATTTTGAGAGGCGAAAGGAATTGGCCAAGAGAACACAAAACGCGGCCCTTCACCCCTTCACCTTTTCACCCCTCCCCCACCTACCGGCTCACTTGCTGCAAAAGCTCCGTCACAGTCGCTGTAATCTTCGCCGATGCATTGACTTCCAGGTAACTGGAACGGGCTCGCCAGGTTTCGTATCCCCCCAACTTGTGATGCTCCGGCGTGGGAAGATAACCGTTGTAACCGTTGGCTAATGAAATGATGAAAGTCGGTTTCAGCGAACTTTGCTTCTTAATTTCGAGGCCGATCTCGACAAAGACTTCGCAAGGAATGGCGACGATCCCGAGGTCGCCGATGCGATGGGCCTGGATCAGGAGGTTGGTTTGTGAATTAAAGTTTTCCATCAGAACCGTTTCACGACGATAAATGTCATCACGATTGCGGAGCTGGCCGTTCGGCGTTTTGACTGCGTTCTCCAAGTCTATCCTCGCGAATTCCACTTCTTCTTTGCTCGGGAGACGGACCCCGAGCGTTATTTCTTTCTGGGCGGAGTTTACCGGGATCCAACTGCGATACTCAATTTTTCGCACGGCATCGTAGGCGGCCTTCGCCACGGCTTCAGCAACACGGTTAATCTGCTCGAACGGTGGCTCTTTCTTATGTGGCTCGCGGAAATTGATGTTGTTGCAATCGCCACTGGCGCCATTGGACATAATAGCGACGAAAGGAGGGTGCGGAGACTGGCGGTCTGCTTTAAGAAGATCAGTCATCCGCTCACAGAATGCGCCGAAGTAATCGGCGGAAATTGTGCCCGCCCCAACATTGCCGCAGTAGTGCAATGAGTAATTCGCAAGCAACCCGATGGGGCGTCCGTCGAGTGACTGCACGGAAAGCACGGATACTTCCGGGTCGGTCGGTCCGGCGGGATCAAGAAGGTCGGGGTTGGCGTTGGCGTTGCCAGGATTCATACGGACGGCATCTTCGCCGCCGAACGGGTTTATGTTTTTGACGCCGGGTTTCATTATCCAACGCCGATTGAATACCTGGTTTGGTTCCTGGCCGACGGCCCAGCCGACTTTTGCGGGTTCCAAATTGTTCAACGCGCGTATCACGGCGTCGGCCATGCGTGAGGTGAGGAAATTTTGATAGTCCGGGTCCGGGCTGGTCTGGAAAAGCCCGACTGCAGAAGGTGCGGAGTGGGTGTGCGTGGTGGACATCAGGATGTTTTCCGGTGGCAAACCGGTTTTCTCATGCACCCGCTTTTTGGCAGCATCGAAGGTTTCACGCAGGATCATGCAACTGTCGGCGGTGAGAATGGCCAACTTGTTCGTTCCGTCATCGAGAACGATGCATCGGGCGTGGAGTTCGTCATGGATGTTCGTGGCAAGTTGCATGTGCATATTGCCTTCGATCTCCAGGCCGAGCCATGGGGTGATATTGCTGGTGGCGGCGCCCGCGCGAAAAACCGGTTCGATAGCATTGAGGGGAAGCCAAACCAGAACTGCAAAAAGGGCAACAAGCAGACGACGGGTGAACATAAATGAAATTAAAAGCGTTTTCCTCACAGCAGGCAAGCCGGGTCGGCTAACGGGACAGGACTGACACATCAAAATTCCGAGAAGCAACTGTACGAAAGATATGTCTTTGAGCACAGAAAAGGGGGAAAGGTTTTGACACGCATTCCACAAATTTTCACGAATTAGGAACGAAACAAATAAGTGCGGTTCGATCCGGTTAATAATTTAATTATACCGTCTTTATTCCTCTGCTCTCCTTTCCCCATTCGTGGAAATTTGTGTAATTCGTGTCTACCTCCCCCTTTTATGTCAGATGCCCTTCCGGGGCAGAAAATCCAATCGTCTAAACATGATCTGGACTGCTGCCAGCCATACGCACAATTCTCCTGGATATTCCATCCTCAGCGCCGGTGGCATCTGAACAAAGGTGGAAAATGGATATTTTGGACCGATGTAAGAACGAAACTTCCGCAAAACGAATATTTTGGCGCTTTGTCAAAACGAAATCGGTCCAAAATATTCGTTTTGGAACCTTTTCAAGATGATTTCGTCTTAATTTATGGATTCCCATCGGCATCACGGGCTGGTGGCACGGAGCCGAAAGGTTCGAAAATCCGAACCAGCTGGAGACTCGACTTCCACCCGTTGGAGTAGGTTGGTGGCGGTTTCGATGACGAGGGCCGTTCCGTCCCAGGCCCCTTTCTGGTGGGTTGCGATGGGCTGCCACACCGTTTCGTCATTCAATTCCGTGGCGCTCTCCACCACGAGGGTGACGTTGACCGAATCCGGGTTCCGGTTGAAGGTGGCACGGTATACGCCGTTGGTGAGGAAGCCACTGAGGATTGGCAACTCGTCGGCCGCCGTAGCACTGCCACCGGTGAAGTACTTGAGTAAGTTTGGGTGCCCATCCCCGGAGGCGCTATCGTTCATGTTCGTAAGGCCGTTGGAAACCGCTGAGATCCAAGTCCAGTAGCCGCCGTTGAACTGGAATTCCGTCGCGCCGATGTCCACCACCCCATTAACGATTCGCGGTGCCCCGAGGTGGTCCGGATCCAGCAGGTTGTAGGCGTTGTTCCCCTGGTCGATGCAGGGTGATCCGGCGGTCAGTTGCAGGTTGTCTGCGGCCAGCAATGGGTTCGCGGTGATGTTATTGGTACCGACTGGTGGGGTTGGAGTGGTGCATGAAAAATGCAGCGTTGAGGCTTCCACTCCGACCGTGTCATAATTCGCGTAACCGGAAGACCCGGTGTTGTGATAGACGATGCTGTTGTAAACCGTGGACCTGCTGACCCCGCCACCGCGTGAACCGGCAGAATTGAAAACGATGGTGCTGCTCCTCACCGTGGTACCGTAGGTGGCTCCGCCTTTCCCTGTGGCATGATTCCCAATAAGGAAACATTGAATCAGGGATCCGCCGGATGCCCCGCCTCCCCCGACGGTCCCCGTGCAGGTGTTCTCCTTGATGAGGCAGTTGCGGGCCGTGGTGTTGTAGACGGCACCCCCTGCAGTGCCCGTACAGCTGTTCGACTGGATCAGGCTCCTTTCCACCACAGACGACGCCGCGCCTCCACCTTGTTGGTTTGCGACATTCCCGACGATGGTCGAGTCATAGCAGTTTGCACTTTCAATGCCACCACCCTGGGCCGCCGTGTTGTTCGTGATAATGCTGCTGTAGATCCGACCGCCAAAGACCCCACCCCCACGGCTGGTGACCGCTCGGTTGCCTGTGATCACGCAATTTGTAATCACTGCGCCGACCTCGCACCACGCCCCGCCCCCGCTGCGGACACTAACGTAATCACCGGAACTCGTCGTGACGCCATTGGTAAGAGTGAATCCCGACAGAGTCGAAGTCGTGTCCACCCAAGCACATCGAATGCCGGACGAAGTCGTGCCGCCTCCCATAATGATGGTGGATTCCGGGCCGTTGACGCTTTTCACAGTGGTCGAATTGCGAATGACGATCCGGTTCGCCGTTGCCGTGGCCCCGACCACCGTGTAAGACCCGGTGTCGTATACGCCGTCGTTGACCAGCACCAGGGATCCGGGAGTGTCATCTGCCACGTCGATCGCCGGTTGAATGCTTGTCGCCGCCGTTTCCCAGGTCAGGTACGGGGAAACCGGATTGGTACTGTTGATGTCCACATAATGAATGGTGGGATTGGAGCTGATGTTGACCGTCACCACGGCCGATACCCCCGCCGGATGCTCCTCGTTGTAAACGGTGAAAGTGACGTCGTAGCTTCCGGGGGCAGTGAAGGTGTGGGAAGGGTAGAGGACATTGGTCACGGTAGTGCCGTCGTCAAAGTCCCAGGAATTGGCGGTCGCCCGGCCCGTGCCCTCACCAAAAAAATTAATGCTGATGTTGACGACCGCGTTCGTTGCAGAGGCTGAGGCGTCAGCCGTGAGCGGGCCGGTGATGGAACCGGGATGGACTTCGTCACATCCGATCGACGGTGGGTTGTTCCAGGCTTCGCCGTTATAGTCGACCCCAGATGTGTAAAGACTGCTTGCTGCGCCGATACAGGGAGACTCCGCCGTGAGTTGGGACGTGTTGGCCAGAATCGGGTTTGCTGAAATATTTCCAGTTCCCGAGGGCAGCGGAGAAGTGCAAGAATATTCAAAGGTGCCAACAGTGATATTAAAGTAATTGGGGTTACTAACGGCTGTATTGAAGTAAACGATGCTGTTCCGAACCGTGGAGCTGGCCGTCCCCCCGCCGCGTTCCGCGTGGTTTTGCACCACCGTGCAGTTCTCAAGTGTGCTATCGCTGGCGCCGCCGCCACGACTTTTGGCGGTGTTGCTGTTGATCAGGCAATTCCGCGCAGTGGAGTTCTTGATGCCGCCGCCCTCAAGGGTCGAACGGTTGCGTGTCACCTGACAGTTTTCCAGCGTGGCATTCAAAGCCCCGGCACCATAATCTCCGCTATTATCCGTCAGCAGACAGCGCGTCAGAGTTCCGTATCGTGCCCCTCCCGCGACCGTGCCAGTATTGGAGCTGATGATGGTATCGAAGATAATGCCGCCCAGAACTCCACCGACTTCCCATCCCTGGTTGCCGGTGATCACGCAATTGGTGATGACAGCAGTGGGCTGCAGCCAGGCACCGCCGCCGGAGTGGTCCTTGGATGCAATGTTATCAAAGTTAATTTCGACCGCCGCACCGTTGGTCAGCGTGAAGCCAGATAGCAACGCATTGTCTGCCAGGTAGACACAACGAACGGCATTGGAACCAATAGGACCCTGTCCCATGATCGTGGTCACCTCCGGGCCATTCACACTTTGCACGGTGATCGCCTTGGTAACGGAGACGCGGTTGGTGGTGTAGCCCAGAGCAGCCGCCACCGCCCCGCCAGTGCTATACACACCGTTGGTGACAATTACCGTATCCCCGTCCACGGTCAAATTAACGGCCGCCTGAATGGATTGCTTGGCGGTTTCCCACGACGTGCCATCTGCTGAATCGTTCCCATCCACGGACACGTAATAGGTGACCGCGCTGAGCGACGAGGGAATAGCCAGGGTGACCAAGGTGAGAAGGAGGAAGGCGAAAACAGCGGTACGATAGAGCGCAATCATAAATGTGAGTCGTTAAGTTATTAGGTTTTCAGGACGTACGACCATCATGGCCCGGCACCTTGTTGACAATAAGCCTCGACCTTTAAACCATTATTTGAATTTTCATTCAAATAATAAAAAAAAAAAACCCGTATCATCATTTTGTAGCTTTGAAGAAATAGCCCGAATTTGAATAGAGCGATGGTTCAACACAGAACTACTTCAAGTGCCGATCGAGGAAGTCCTCCGCAACGGCGCGGGCCTGATCGGAATACTTGTGTCCCTCGCGATGATTGAACCAACCGAGGTTTTCACGTTTGCCATAGAGTTTATACACCGGTAGCGCGGATTGGATGAATGCCCAGCTTTTGTCGTTGTCGGCGGATTCACCGGCGAGCAGCAGAAAAGCACGCGGAGCCACGAGTGACAAGACCTGGTGATTTTCCAATTCAAATCCTGGGTCTTTAATCTCTTTGCCAAGATACCAGATGGCATCCCAGTTACTGAACTTCAAACCAATCCCCCCTTCGCTGGAAACGGATGCTTTATAACGCGCATCGAAAGCGGGCGCATAGAGGGCAACCTTGGCGCCGAGCGAATGGCCGATGCAGCCGATCCGCTTCTTGTCCACTGTGGATAGCGACTCAACAAAGTCCGCGGCGCGAATGGCGTCGAAAGTCATCCGGGCCATCGCCGTCCAGGTTGGATGTTGCTTGTGGATTCTTTCAGCGTTACGCGTCCACATGCGAGCGCCTGATTTTTCACCGGTGCCTTCATCGAAAATAAAATTACGCGGACACCACACCACGTAGCCGCGTTGCACAAGTTGCATCCCTTGACGTCTTGCTTCGTCATATTCCGGTTCCAACCCCGCCACACCTCTCGCCTGGAAGGGAGTAGTGGGATGAAACACCACAACAGCCGGCAGCTTGCCTTTGGCATCTTTTGGAGTGAACAAGTAGCCATCGGTGAAAATGCCCTCTTCGATCTGGTAGCGAACGTATTGGCGCGTGAACCCGCCGAGATCTTCCTTCTCGAGAAATTCTGTTTTGAGCGGCGCGCGTTTTCTCGGGAATTCCCCCATGAATGCAAGCCAGTCCGCTTTGATCTTTTCCCGCTGATTTTCCCATTGGCGTTTCGTGGTGATGAGAGTTCCACCTTCAGTTTTCAGCAACGGGGGAAGTTGGGGAAAATCCTTTGGCAACGTAGAGGGAGGTTGCTGCAAAGCTGGTTTGGATTGAGCGAACGCAAGGTGCGTTGACCCAATCAAAAAGGCAAAAAGAGTGAAACGCACCAACGAATATTTGATCATAGTCTTCATTCTTTTAAAACCGCCGCGAGCACCTCTTTCGTAAATCTGCCAATAGCCGGTTCGGTCGAGGCGCGTGGCCCAGCAACATTGAGAGTATTGATGCGATTGCGCAGGATAAATTCACGTAATTTCTCACGCGCGGCGCTGCCATCCCGCTCTTTGGAGATGTGCAGGCAAGGTTTCCTGTGTTTGATCGCCATCCAATAAGTCAGGCGAGAACCGCCCGCCAGTTCGCCAGCCAGGCTGAAAATCACTGTGCCATCGGAGTCCCGCACATTGAATTCGGTGCGCTCCGGATAGTTTGCGCCGGGAGTTTCCCGCAACGCGTAACGTTTCGGAATCTTCCCGTCTTCAGCAAAGCGCCCCGCCGGACACCAACCGCCGTGCGGAACGCCGTTTGCAATGGCAAAATCGAGTCCCGCCCGGTCTGCGCCCGTTTGTCCGCCTGAAATAATTTTCTTAATCACACCTGCACGTTTTCGATGAGACGGAGAATGAACCGTTTCCGCATCAGGATTGCCAGTCAGGAAATGTCGCGATTGCAAATAAACTTTTACGTTGAACATTGGTTCAATGGAACTTAAGAACGCGCAGGTGGTCGTGTTGGGAGCGGGGTTTGGCGGATTGACCTTTTGCCAGAACTTTTGCGCGCCAAATGCCAGGATCACCCTGATCGATCGCCAGAACCATCATTTGTTCCAGCCTCTGCTTTACCAGGTGGCCTCCGCCGGCCTCTCCGCGCCAAACATCGCGCAACCCATCCGGGCGATTCTCGCACACAAACCGGATTTTACCGTTCTCATGGATAATGTGGTGGATGTCCGACTGGATGAACGCACCATTGTCCTTGAGAAAAGAAAGCTGAACTATGATTACCTTGTGCTGGCGCTCGGCAGTATCACCGGCTATTTCGGTCACCCGGAGTGGGAACGATTTGCCCCTGGATTAAAAACGCTCGATGATGCGCTACGGATTCGCCGACAAATTCTCCTGGCATTTGAAAAAGCGGAAAGCGAAAAGGATCCCCATATCCACGAACAACTTTTGACGATGGTGGTAATTGGCGGCGGACCGACGGGAGTTGAACTTGCGGGAACCTTTGCGGAATTGCGCGCACATGTGCTGGCAAAAGATTTCGAACACATTAACCCGAAGGAAGCGCGGGTGATTTTGATTGAAGGCGGGCCACATGTGCTGGGGACCTTTGGGGTGAACCTGGCGGAATCCGCGCGCGAACAACTGGAGAACATTGGGGTGGAGGTTCGCACCAACACACGGGTTAAAAACATCAGTAGCAGATGTGTCGAACTGGAGGGTGGCGAAAAGATTTTTGCCGAGAACATCATCTGGGGAGCGGGCGTCATCGCTTCGCCGATCACGAAGAAATTGGGCGCTGAACTCGACAAGGCAGGCCGGGTAAAGGTGAACCCGGATCTGACCATTCCGGGGCATCCGAACGTATTCGTCCTCGGCGATATGGCCGCAGTGACAAATGAAGATGGCTCCCCTGTTCCGGGTGTGGCGCCTGCGGCGATGCAAATGGCGAAATACGCTGCCCGCGTTATTCATGAGGAGGTAATATACCCGGGACGCGCGGACCGAACCCCCTTCAAGTATCTGGACAAAGGTTGGATGGCAACGATTGGCCGGTCTGCGGCTGTGGCCAAGATCAAGAATTTTGAATTTTCCGGATTCTTCGCCTGGCTGGCCTGGTTATTGGTTCATCTCATTTTCCTGGTCGGATTTCGAAACAAGGTCGCCGTCTTCTTCTCCTGGGTTTACTCATATGCAACTTATAAACGCGGCGCCCGAATCATCACCGGCCTGCAGGAAGGCAGTAAGACGGACCTGGGGGATGTTATCTAAGAGAGTTTAAAGTTTGATGTTCAAAGTTTAAAGTTGGGGGGGGCGACTGAATTCCCCTGCTCAACCACCAATCAGTTCCGCGGGGGCGACCTGGATTCTGTCGGCGATTTCTTTTGGAATGTTGCAGGCGGTCATCTTTCCCCTTTCGTGATGCGTAACGCAGACGACCGTCAGCTTCCCATGCGCCACCAGGATCGGCGGTTCCGCATTTAATTTGCGAAAACGAAAAATGTAACTCAGCGCCTTTGAGCGTTTCTCAGAAACGAGCAGTTGCACTTCCACTTCATCCTCGAAACGAAGCGGTTGTTTGTAATCACACTCCGCATGCACACGCGGCCAACCAACTGGCGGTTCGATGTTACGTGCGACGATGGAGAAACCGAGCGAACGGAAAAACGAGTGTTCCGCGGTTTCCATGTATTTAAAGAAATTGGAATAATGAACGATCCCCGCCATGTCCGTTTCCGAAAATTCTACCCGGCGGACGATCTTAAATTCATAAGCCATGGCGGAAATGTGAGACCAACGAATCTCTTTCTCAAGCAGAGACTCGTTCCTGTGCGAGAACGGCCTGGCGCAAGATCTGAGAAACTTCGCTGGCCATCCGATCCGCCGTAAATTTCTCCAGCACACCTCGACGCCCCATCTCGCCGATCTCCTCCGCTTTGGTTGGATTGAGGAGAAATGCTTCGATCGCTTCGGTGAGCGCTTCTTTGTTTGGCTCGCAAAGAGTCCCTCCGCCAGTGGCGCGCAGGATTTCTGGAAACGCAGCATGTCTCGGTTGCACCACCGGAACTCCTGCAGCCAACGCCTCGATCACATACAAACCAAAGGCTTCGCCATAGAGGGCCGGGACAGAAAAAACGGTGAGGGACCGCAGGAACTGAATCTTGTCATCGCGGGTGACATTCGGATGAAACTCAGCGTCCTTGTAAACACCGGCCGCCTTTAACTTCTCGCGTTGTTCGGCAACAAACTTTTGGTCGGCAGGACCACAGCTCCCGCCGATTTTCAATTTCACCCCGGGAACTTTATCTCTCTGCCGCAGTAAAATGTAGGCATCCACCAACATGCCCAACCCTTTCTCAGGACACATCCGGGCAAAGTAGCCGACCGTGGGGGCGGGTCGTCCTTTGGAGGTTGGACGCTCAACATCAAACCCAGCCGGGTCAATTCCGTTATAAATGACCTTCACCTTTTCTGGCGGGATCTGTAGTCGCTTCGCCATCAGGTCGCCGAAATAAAAGCTCGGCGGAATGAACATGTCCACATCCTCGGCACGCTGGGCAAGTGTCTGCCAGGCTTCGTCGCGAAACTTTTCCGGCAATCCATCGAGAAAGGAATCTTCTCCCTGCAACGAACATATGATCGGCACACCCAGTTCACTTTTCAACCTCCGGGCAAGCCCAACCAGCAAGAGGTTCGAAAGCGAAATCACTTCTGGTTTCTCATGCTTTTTCAACCAACCGATTAACTCTTCAAGTTCAGCTTCCTGTTTCCCCTCTTCACCGCGCAACATGGATAGTGTGAGTTCCCCCAAATCTTCCGCCCGAGTTTTTGCGGCGGACCCCGCAGCCATTTTGAGCAAGCCCGGAGCGGCAATCAAACGATGCATCCAACGTGGAGCCGAACGGAACAATGCCGATTTTTGATCGAGGTAAACGCTGATGCCGCCGAAGAAAATGGGAGTCCCGTTGCTTTCATCTTTTTCTTCCAACGTAAGCGGCAGGTAGAGCGGAACCATGGTGACCGAATGCCCGCGCTTGCGAAGCCCGGCAACGAGTGTGTTATCGCGGAAACAACCACCGCAGTACATCTTACCCGCGCCTGGTGTAATTTGAACGATGTTCATCTTCTCTCCTGTCGTGATCCTCGAAACATCAATTTTTCATCCACCGCTTCACGCTCCACGCCCCAGCGGCTCGCCATAAGGCAAATCATCCGGCACCGGGCAAAACTCCCGTATGGCATTCCACAATTTTGAGAAATCTTTGTTCACATCGCCCGAGAGGCAATCCGTGATGTCACCGGCGAGGTCGGGATTTTTATCAATTACCTTCTTAAATGAGAATTCGGGATCATAGAAGGCATAGACCAGCTTGCGCATGTTTTCCACGCCCGCCCGCATTGTGCGACCATACTCAGCGAAACGTTCGGGCGAAAAATCCTTTGAGTTGATTGCTTCAGAAACAATATCACCTGCCATCACACCGCTCTTCATAGCAAGCATCACGCCAGACGAAAAAACGGGATCAAGGAACACGAGCGCATCTCCCACCAGCAACAACCCTTCGCTCGCGCAGTGTCGTGAGTGAAAGGAAAACTCATTCGTGACATAAAACTCTCCCACCTGCTCCCCTTCGGAGAGATATTTTTTTATCCAAAGGTTTTGCTCCGCTTCACGCGCGAAGATTTGCCCCAGATCTTTCACCCCATCGCGCGTGAGGTATTTGCCCTCGGCCACCACGCCGACGCTGACCATGTTGTTGTGCTGCGGGATATACCAGAACCAGCCTTTCTCCGGGACAAAAGCTACCGTCGTAGCTCCCTCGTCCATGCCGGGATCGCGTTTCGCGCCTTTATAATAGGTCCAGACAGCCACCTTTTTCAGGTAAGGATCAGGGATCCGCCAACCATTGCGAACGGCAGAGAATGATTCCTTTCCAGTGCAATCGAGAGTCATGGGCGCAAAGAATTCTTCAATTTGCCCATCTTTATTCCTGGCGCGAACGCCTATGCAACGTGCTGCCAATGTCTCGCCGGTAGATTTCCCCGGTCCGGATTGACCAGTGGCACTTGCCGCATTCTCCCGCAGCAACTCCGTCACCGTCATTTCTTCACGCACAATCGCCCCGCGTTCCCGCGCGTTGTTCAACAGCATCTCGTCGAATTCCGAACGCAACACCTGCCAGGTTTGCGCCACTGTTTCGCGATCGTAGCGGGTATGAAAATAGAACGGCTGCGATGCTTTCCCGGATGGCGACACGAATTGGACGCTGTATTTTTTAACAAACTGCGACTGCTTCATTTTGCCGATCAGGCCGAGGCGTTGCAGCGGTTCGTAAGTAAATGGCAGGAGCGATTCGCCAATGTGATAGCGCGGGAACTTCTCCCGTTCGAGCACGAGTACCCGATGACCTTTTTCGCCGAGAATGGCCGCCGCGCTGGAACCGGCCGGGCCGCCTCCGATGATGATTACGTCGTAGTTGTTCATTGTTAAAACGGGAAAGGGAGTGTTGGGGTATTGGAGTAATGGAGTGTTGGAGTGGTTGGGCTCGAACTATTGGTCATTTGCGCTTGCGCCGCCGCATCACTCCATCACTCCATCACTCCATCACTCCATCACTCCTCCCCCCCTTCTACGTCGGCAGAATCTCCACGATTTCCGCCAGCGGTCGATCCCATGGATCCACCAGTGTATTGCGCCGTCCGTAAAGTGAATGTACACCGCTCAGTTTCAGCGCATGGTTGATAAAATTATCCGACGCAATCGTCAGAAACGAGTGTGGCCGGCTGAAATGGGGAATTTGATGCTCCTGCAAGATGTGGCCGAGCGGACGTTTTTCATCCAATATTTCCTCGCGCGCCTTCTCCGGAAATAAATCGAGGATAATTTTGATCGCACCAAACTCAATCGGCCTTTCAGTTCCGTTGAGCAACAGGACCACTTCCCGGAAATACTCATTTTCAAAAATGTTTCGAGCCAATACCCGGATATGAATCGTGTCCTTGTGAAATTTTTGCAACGTCGGCGTCATGTCATTTTCATGAACGAGGAGGGACCGATAAGGCTCCGGCAGTTCTGCAGGTTCAACCCGTCCGATCACTGGCATTGGTTCGCCGCGCTGTTCGTAAAAAGCATCCAAAGGATACGTTTCCGAATACGTCGCCCGAGGTGCGAACGGCCCTGAAGTCAGTTTAGCAGTATTGCTCATAGTTTCGAATCTGTGCGAACTTAACGAAATCCTATCCAAACAAGATAGATGCGCTTGCCGCGATGCACCACATGTTTTCGCTTTGTTGACGTAAACTCCACAAAGTCCAGACGCATTGAAAAGCGTCGGTATTTAATGGGAGTTTCTCGGGGCATCCGGCCCCCGCCCCTCCTGGTAGAGTAGGCAGAGTTGGTTTTACGAATTAAACGGACCGTAGTTGTCAGTTTCGTTTAGGCCAACTCCACCCCTCATCAAACCGGACGGACGGATTTCCCGTATCCGGCTTTCCGGGTCACTTCATCGCAAGGCATTCAGTTCATGC
>JACDHS010000153.1 GCA_013820875.1 Verrucomicrobiota bacterium
GAAGTGGTTATGCGAAACAAAGACTTCACTCAACAGGTGGTTCGACTTTCAAGCGGTCTTTCTCGCAATCCCTCTCTTATTAGCGGTCATTAGCGTAGATTAGCGGTATTGAACTGCCGGATTTAGGCTGAATCGTTCCGGCCAAGGAGAGGGCGAGCCAATCCAGTCGCTGTAAATAAAAACCGTTGGTGCTTACACCGACAAACATCGTTTGCGACTTCCCGATCTTGCTCAATCCTTTCCAATCCCCGGCAGCTTCCTACTTCTGACGTTTGTATTTGTGCAGGTTGCCGAATTTACTCCACTCCGACACCACGATGTCTCCCTTTTTATCCATGGAAGCACCATGCGGAGAATTGCAGATGCCTTCCTTCCATTGATCGGGTGCGAGTCCGAAGTTCGCGCGGTGCGATGCCTCCGGGTTGTCGCCCAACTGCGCGACGATATCGCCTTTCTTGTTCAAAACAGTGACTCGCCCCTGCAACTCCGGGAACACCGCATAATCGCCCCGGATATGGACGGCGGCAGGCATCCGCAGATCTTTCTGAATGACACGCACAAAGTTGCCGTCGAGATCCCAATGTTCCACGCGATTGTTGTTACGATTGCAGACCAGCAACAACGGCTTGCTATGCCGATTATCGAAAGCGATGCCGTGACAGGTTTTGAACTTTCCTTCGTCCTCGCCCGGGCCGCCGAAAGCTTTCACGAATTTGCGGTTCTTATCGAACTTGAGCACATGATTGGATCCGTAACCGTCAGCGACAAAAATCGAGCCATCCGGCGCAACCGTGACGGCGCATGGCTTGAAGCCTTTTTCATCTTTATAAATGCCAGCTTCTTTTGGGTAGTGCAGCGCCCACACTTGTTCGCCATTGAGCTTAAGTTTGATGACTTCGTGGTGTGACGGGCGTGCCGCGTAAATATATTCCGTTCCTTTTTCAGATCGTATTTCCAACGCGTGAATTTTCGTGGGACCAACGGCCCGTAGAAACTTGCCCTTCGGTGAATACACCACGATGCCGCGTTCGGTGTCCGTGGTAACATAAATATTGCCGGCCTTATCAATCACCGCGCCGCCGTGACATGGGCCAAGCGGTAGATTGCCTGGGTTCTGTTCGAAGAAATTAGGGACAATCGAGAATTTGAGTTCCTCGGCGAAAGTGGCGGTCGAGACCAGTGTCACTAAACCCAGCAGCGTTAATGCGAAGCGTTTCATGTTCATTTCTTTGTTTCGTTAAATGGAGTGCTGAGTTTGTAAGAGTCAGGAGCACAATTTGCAATCGCCGAAATCGCGAAGTGAACCAGCCACACGCCGGTGGGGCGTTGCTGTGCCGACGCGCCAATCTCTGCCTTCCGCAATTCCTTGCCAAACAATTTGCGTGCGTACCATTAATCGCAAGCTGCCCGATAATGATGAGCGCGCCAGGAAAGCTCCAATTGGACCACAGCGGTTCGCGCAGGGGCAATCAGAGTCCTCGCCACCATACGGCGAACCACTCGGAAATGGGTTTCCAAGCTCTCTCTCCCCATTTACCGCATGCACTCCCAAAGCTTAATCCGCTGAACACAGCTCCGATAATGATGAAGGGCATGCTGTCGAATAACCACGTTGCAAGCGATGCGCCTACGAAAGCTCCGAATAAAAATCCACATACAAACTGCGCCCAGTAGTGGTGTGGACCCGAGATGTAGTCATCATTCTTATTCATGGACTTGTGGCCGAACGCTCTGGTTAAGGCAGGGGCGGGGCGGGGCCCCTCCGTGACTCCCGAATTGCCATTCAATCTAACGGGCTGGCGGAAGAAAACCAAGATTTTGGCGGATGACCGTTTGCACGGCGCCGAGCGGTTTGCCGGAAATGTCAGCAGCGCCGAGGGCCAGGCCGGTGATGTAGGCGGTGGCGACGGATGTTCCCCCGACGTAATGTGCTTGCCCGCCATAACTCACCATTGCACCACCCGGTCCAATAACCTCCACGAAGCTGCCGTAATTGGCGTAAGGAGCTAGGTTCTTATTGCGATCACCTGCGGTCACGGCCATGACTTCGGGGTAGGCAGCAGGGTAGGTGGGGGTTGTGACGGGTGTATTGCCGGCGGCGGCGAAGAACACGACGCCCTGGGCGCTGGAATCCTGAATGACATTGTGCAAAATATGGCTGTTACCGGAACTGCCGAGACTCAGATTGATCCCCATGGCGCCCTTGTTCACCGCCTGGACAATGCCGGATGCCACATCAAAGGTGGTGGTGCTCGAACGGGTGCCATAGACGTCCACCGGCAGAATTTTAACCTTTGATGTATCGGCATTTTCGGATCCGGCCGTGAGGCCTTGCAGGAGTGTTTGCGCCATGGAAGTACCGTGGGAAAGTTCGCCATCAGCGGAAGGTTTTCCTGCCACTTCAATGGGGGGCAGAAGGAATTGTTGCATGTTCGGATCGAGCTTTTGTACATGGCTGTCAATCAAACCGACGATGAGATTGTTGGGATCGCCAATGGCTGTCGCCTTGAGCTTGAAGGGAGGTGCTGACGAGTCGGAGGCGGCGAGGGAATCGGGCGGGGGATCGATTGTATAGTTGTTATCCACATTCGCGACGTTCGGATTTTCACTCAGTTTTTCACGAGCGGCGTTCGCGTCGGCTTCATCGTCAAAACGGAGCAGGTAGGTGTTTCGCCCGTCGATTCGGCCGACGATTTTTGCACCCAGCATTTTGGCGAGTTCTTCAATGGTGAAAGAGGAGGAAGGATCAAGTGTGACCACCAGTTCATTTAGAATGGCTTTGCTTTTGTCGTCTTTGCCTTTGAGTGTGTGGCGCACTAGTTGGGTGGCTTTACCCATGGACGTTGTGTAAACGCAGAATTTAGGAGGCCCATTGGTCTGTGGCAGCAGGGCATAGCTCAGTTTCCCGAGCAGGCGAGGGAGTGCGCGTTCGATGGTGAAATTGGAAAATTTAACGGAGACAGTATGACTCGTTCCCGGTTCCATCATTATATCCCACCCCGAGGCTGCGGATATTTCTTCCAGCAGAGTTTGCAAATGCCAGGTGCGGATGTCGGCATCTACCCGGTTCTCGCTGTGACTCCAGGTCAGTGTATTGGTGGTTGCTGCGGAGACGGTATGAGTCAGCAGAAGGAGGCAGAAAGCGATGTGCAGCAAACGTTTCATTATCTATATGACGGATCGACTGGACTTAACGTTGCAGAAATCAGGGCTGTCGCAAACGATAATATTGCAGTTATAGAGGAGGATATGGCCCGGTTGTCATGGGAATTCAGGCCCACTGCGTTGGCGTGTCGGGATTCTGTACGGGCTTGTTTCGGGTAGTCTGCAGCGATGTCGCCGTTTGAAAGCCAGCGGAACTTGGGCTGTGATAGGATTATCTGGAAATCATTTCAACCATTTATTCGCCGCCCGGATGTTCCGCTGGGCCCCCACAGATGGTTAAGTCGTTTGAATGGCGCGAAAGGATGCTAAGCTGGTCTGTTCCAATGAATTACCGAAGCTCGGCTGAGTGGCGAAAGTGAGCAAGTTGATGGCATCATTAACCTGGTTTTCTGCCTGGTTATTGTGACGTAGGCAAATTTCCTGCCAACTTCACGCTTGCGGAGCAGGCCAGCATTTTGCTAGAAATCGCGCGCATTATATGGCAGCAATCGGACGTTTCCAAAAGGGCGAAGAGATTTTTTACGCCAAAGTTGTTGATGGAGAGATTTTCCGTTTGCGCGGAGATGTGTTCGGCTCCCCCTCTTTTGACAAAAAAGCGACACCTGCAAAAGGTATCAAAACATTAACCCCAGTCGTTCCATCCAAGATCATCGCGATCGGACTGAACTACGCGGATCATGCCCGCGAATCTGGCAAACCATTGCCGAAAGAACCGCTCTTCTGGTTGAAAGCGACGACATCGCTCATTCCGGACGGTGCCAAGATCGAAATTCCTTTCGCGAAGCACCGCACCGATTTCGAAGCGGAACTGGCGATTGTCATTGGTCGCCGGGTGCGCAATGTGACTCCTGCGGCTGCCGCGCGTTACATTTTTGGCTACACCGCCGCGCAGGACATCAGCGATCGGACCATTCAGAATTCCGAAAGCCAATGGGCGCGCGCCAAATCGTTCGACACGTTCACCCCGATGGGACCGTACGTGGAAACGAAGATCGACCCGCATGATCTGACCATCCAGTTGTTCCAAAATGGGCAGTTGCGCCAGAATTCGAACACGAGCCAGCTCATTTTTAATTGTTTTCAGATCGTGAGCTTCGTTTCAACGAACATGACGCTACTTCCCGGAGACATTATTCTGACTGGAACACCTAGCGGTGTTGGTCCGATTGAATCTGGTGATCGCCTGGAAGTTCGTATCCAGGGGATGACGCCTTTGGTCAATGCAGTGAAGTAATCTTTTGAAACTCTTAGACGCTGAGGCAGATTCTCTGGCTCAGCGTTTTTATTTTTAAGCATCTTATTATGAAATGGTCCCAGGCTTTAATCCCCACTCTCAAAGAATCACCGGCAGAAGCAGAAATCGCTTCACACAAACTTCTTCTCCGCGCCGGTCTCATCCGCAAGCTGGCCGGGGGACTCTACACTTTCATGCCGCTGGGATTACGCGTTCTGCGGAAGGTGGAACGTATCATTCGTGAAGAAATGGATCGCGCCGGTGCGTTGGAGGTTTTGATGCCGGCGTTGCAACCGCCGGAAATCTGGCAGCAAAGCGGACGCTACGAGACTGCCCAGGACGTTTTCTACAAAGTGCGTGATCGTGCAAAGAAGGAATGGATTCTTGGCCCGACGCACGAAGAGGTGATTACCACACTGGTTGCGGGCGAATTGAGTTCCTATCGCCAATTGCCCAAGAGCTTTTACCAGGTCCAAACCAAGTTTCGTGATGAGATCCGCCCGCGCTTCGGTCTGATGCGTGCCAAGGAGTTCATCATGAAAGATGCCTATAGTTTCGATTCCAGCGACGAAGCATCCCAGGTGAGTTACCAAAAGATGTATGATGCCTACACCCGCATTTTCCAACGGTGCGGCCTCCAGGCATTTCCCGTCGAAGCCGATACCGGGGTGATGGGTGGAAAATTCTCACATGAATTTATGGTGCCCGCCGAAACGGGTGAGAACGAAGTGGTTTACTGCGAAGCCTGCAATTACGCCGCGAACATCGAGAAGGCGACGAGTCGTCACATGATGCACTCGGACCTTGGCGAAACTGAACAGGCGATTGAGAAATTTGCGACGCCGGGAGCGGGGAAAATTGAAGCTCTTGCAAAAGAGCCTTTCAACGTTCCAGCCCATCGCCAGATCAAGACTTTGGTTTACATGGTTGAAGACAAGCCGGTGCTGATCCTGATGCGCGGCGATCATAAATTGAATGAATCGAAGCTGACGGGAACTTTGGGGACAGCGACGTTCCGCGCGGCCACCGGTGAGGAAATTGTCGAATCATTGAAGACACGTCCGGGCAGCCTCGGCGCAGTCGGCGTAAAGGACATTCCGATTTATGCGGATGAAACTCTTCGCGAGACCAAACAGATGACCACCGGCGCAAACGAAGATGGATTCCACATTCGCAACGTTTCCGTTTCCCGCGACATTGAGGTGAAGCAATGGGCTGACCTGCGTCTCGCGCAAGTGGGTGAAGAATGTTCCAAATGCGGCCAACCGCTGAAGATTCGCCGCGCCATTGAAGTGGGACACGTGTTCAAACTTGGCACCAAGTACAGCATTGCAATGAATGCGTTGTTCCTGGATGAAGCCGGGAATCGTCAACCAGCAGTGATGGGTTGTTATGGCATTGGTGTGACCCGGACGATGCAGGCGATCATCGAGCAATTGAACGACAAAGATGGAATCATTTGGCCGCTCAGCGTTGCTCCTTACCAGGTTTGTATCACTCCGTTGAACGTTGCCTCTGGAGCACCAACACTCTCTGTCGCAGAGAAATTTTATTCTGAACTGAATGCGGCTGGCGTGGAGTCAATTCTCGATGATCGCGATGAACGGCCCGGCGTGAAGTTCAAGGATTCTGAACTGGTCGGTTTCCCAATTCGCATCAACGTGGGTGAAAAATCGCTCGCGAATGGAGAAGTGGAAATCAAGGTCCGCGGCGGTGAGATGATTCTCGTCAAAGTGGAAGAGGCGGTGGAAAAAGTGCGCGAGATTGTCCGCGAGAAATTGGCCAACCTGGCAGGATAGAAGATGTTTGAATTACTGAAGACCGATCCCAGTTCCAAAGCGCGCCTTGGAAAATTAACCACCGCACATGGCGTCGTGGATACGCCTGTGTTCATGTCGGTGGGAACGCAAGCCAGTGTCAAAGCCCTGGACCCCCGCGAGTTGATCGAGATGGGTACTCAGATCATTCTGGGGAACACCTATCATCTGAATATTCGCCCCGGAATGGAGATCATCAGCGCGGCAGGCGGCTTGCATAAGTTCATGAATTGGTCACTGCCGATTCTAACGGACAGCGGTGGGTTCCAGGTGTTCAGCCTTGCTAAGATTCGGAAGATAAAGGCTCACGGAGTGGAGTTTCGATCACATCTGGATGGCTCACTTTTGTTCCTTGGGCCGAAAGAAGCGATGAACATTCAACGTATTCTCGGCTCGGACATCGCGATGGTCTTCGATGATTGCCCGCCTTACGCCTGTTCGTCGAAGGAATTGCATGCCGCCGTCGAACGCACTGTCCGATGGGCAAAGGAATGCCGTGAGCAACCGCGTGCTGAAGGTCAGAAGGTTTTCGGCATTGTGCAGGGAGCAAACAACGCCGGGCTGCGGGAGGCTTGCGCGAAATATCTGGTCGATATGGATTTTGATGGCTACGCCATCGGCGGCGTGAGTGTTGGAGAACCGGAGCCGGAAATGATGGAAGCGATCGAGATGACCGAGCCGCATTTGCCTGCCAACAAAGCGCGCTATGCGATGGGACTAGGGACTCCCGCGCAATTGGTGGAACTGGTCGCGCGCGGTGTGGATATGTTTGATTGCGTTTTACCGACGCGCGTCGCCCGAAACGGAACTGCCTTCACGCGATTCGGAACCATCCAGATCAAAGGCGGCTCATTCAAATCCGATTTTCGTCCGGTGGAAGAAGGTTGTGAATGTTTCGCCTGCAAAAATTTCACCCGTGCTTACCTCCGCCATCTGTTGAACGTGAATGAGATACTGGGCTTGCGAATGCTCAGCGTTCACAATTCGCACATGTATCTCAAAGTCATGGAAGATATGCGCCGTCATCTTGCTGCGGGGACATTTGCTGAGTTTCGAAAAGAGTTTATCGCTAATTATCGTCCCTCCGCGAAGGTTCTCACCGCCCGAGTGAAGAGGGCGTTGATTGAAGATGATCGAGGATAAGTGCTGTCGGTGGCGGCAAGTTCAACACGAATCAGAACAATTCCCAGATTGGCTGTGCCCCGGAATCGACCAGCGGAAAAGATCTTGAGTCTGGCCCCGACAGTTGGGTATCGAAGTTCAGGCCAAGAGAGTGATAGATCGTGGCGACAATTTCACCGGGTGCTACAGGTCTTTCCATCGGATAGGCTCCGATGCTGTCGCTCTTGCCTACGACCCGTCCCCCTTTGATGCCGCCCCCGGCGAAATACGTTGTCCAGCACTGCGTCCAATGATCCCGTCCACCTGCAGCATTGATTGCCGGGGTACGACCGAATTCAGCGAGCGCAGCGACCAGTGTTGTGTCGAGCATTCCGCGCTGAAATAAATCCTCAATCAACGCACTGTAACCCTGGTCATACATGGGAGCGACAATCTCTTTCATCGCTGTGATGGTGGTGAACGGTTTGAAACCGTGGATGTCCCAGGTAGCTTCGTTGAAGACGGTGGTGAACGTGTTGAGTGTGACGAAGCGGACGCCGCGTTCCACCAGTCGGCGGGCGAGCAGGCACGATTGCCCAAAACGGTTCATGCCATATCGCTCACGGATTTTCATCGGTTCTTTCGTCAGGTCAGATGCCTCCATTTCGGAAGTCTTCCGGGAAGCGTTCGAGTTCAGGACAAACGGGTCATAGGCTCTGCCGAGGAACCCGGCATCCTGGCCGTGCGACAGGTTTCCGCCGGTCTGTCTCATCGGCTCCGGTAAAATCACATGAGCGGGTAATTGATTTCTGCCTCCGAAGAAGAATTCTGCAACACAACCTGCATGAGGTGTATTCACACCGGCAGCGGATAGCCGCCCCGTCTGCATCAACTGGTGCCCGGAATCATGAATGGCCGGCGCGGAGTGATAACAACTGCGAACCAGCGAAAATTTATTAGCCAATTTTGCGTGGAGCGGAAGGATCTCGGAAATCTGGATGTCCGGATTGTTGGTCCGGATGGGCTTGAATGGACCGCGAATCTCGCGTGGGGCATCCGGCTTCATATCGAAGGTGTCGAGTTGGCTCGGAGCACCCACGTTAAAGATCATGATACAAGCTTTGTCGCAGGATTGCTTGTTCACCGCTCCGATGGTTTCGAGGGGAGCAAACTTCGACATGCCCAGCCCAATTGCACCAAGAGTGCTGGTTTGCAGAAAATCCCGTCGCGTTACGCCTTCACGCGGGGTGATGGAACGTTTGCAAGACTCGTGGTGCATAAGTTTCTAACCGGGCGGAATTTTCCTTCTGCAATCGTCGTCAGCTCCCTTCCTGGATTCGCCCGCTCACATATGCAAACGGCCGACCGGCAACCTCGAATGCGTTCGCCATTTAAACCGGCAATAACTCAGCCGGTTGTGGCGAACGGATTTGACTAACCTTGCGACGGCGCTCTGCTTGTTTGCGGGCATCGCGGGTGAGTGATTTGAGGTATTGCACTTCCGCTTCGCGATAAGGCGTGCCGTCGCGGCGCAGAATGTCATGAAACCATTCCGGTGGTTCGGCAGTGTATTTCTTCGTCCAGGAATCCCATGGATAAATCGTCTGCGTTTTGCCATCCACAAAACCCCAGTTGTAAGCGCCCACATTTTGTTCCTTCATATAGCCGAGGATCGGGTCGAAGCGGCTCTTGTTGGGGCGCGCCATGTATTCGGTGCAAAGAATCGGACGATTGTAGCGTTGCAAATTCTCCACGCATTTCTTCATGGCCTCGGAATCGGAGTAATTATGGAAAGTGATGATGTCGGATTCCTCCAGTTGAACACGCTCCACAGCCGTCAGTTTTGCTGGATCGCTCCAATTCCCGATCCAGACGCCGGAAGTGATCGGTTGCGAAGGGTTCACTTCACGCGCCCATTCGAAACTTTTCTTCAGCAATGCGAGTGATGCGTCGAACTTGTTCTTTAATTCAACATTGCGATACGCAGGATTATCGTTCTCTGGTTCGTTGAAAATATCCCATACCTGAACGCGCCGATCATTGCGGAAATGGCTGATCACATCCTGCACATATGGCTTTAACTCATCGTGCCGCGCTGGATTGCCAAGAATGTCTGCGCCGGGGCTCTGCACCCAACCGGAATTATGAACGTGCGGGCGGGGGGCGCGTTGTTTGCCCGGCTTGGGATAAGGATCCCAGACGCTGTCGAATAACACCAGCATCACACCGATCTTGTGTTTATCAGCGAGGCTTAGGAATTGATCGACTCGCTTTAGAAATCCATTTCGATCCTGTTGCCAGGGGATTTCGTGGAGGTAAACCCGGACACTGGTGAATCCAAGATCCGCCGCCCAGCCGAGTTCGCGATTGATGGTTTTAGGATCCCACGTTTCGGCCTGCCACATCTCGAGTTGGTTGATGGCGGTGCTGGGAGAGAAATTGCATCCGACCAGCCATGGCTGCTTTGCGTACCAGCTATTGGCTTGCTCTTCAGTCCAACGCTCCCGCGTTTGGAGAGTTTGCTTTTGGGTGGTGCTGCAACCGACGAGTAACAAGAGCAGGGCAATTAAAGGCAACTGTTTCATAGATGGATTTCAGTTTGTGAACGCGAGCGTAGCAAATTGACCCGATTCGGGGCTAGCGTTATTCAAGGTTTATCGGAGCTATGCAAGAAAAGTTTTAACCACGGATAAACACGGTTGAAAGACTTGCTGCCACACCTCTCTTTGTCGGATTTATTTTTGACACGAGTTGCAGGAATTTTCCTTTGGAAGGAACGCAGTAGATGCGTCGTCACATCCCAATTCGTGTCTATTCTCCCCCTCTTAACATTCGTGTCCCTCCGTGGTTGAAAACCCATTTTAGGGCTTTTGATTGCCCGAAGTGTCTGTCGGCAAACGCGAGGTATTGTTCCCAATCGAAGTCGGTGACGTCATGTTTGCCGGTTCTGAAATGATATCCGATCGAATGCCCCGTTGGTTGATTCAGTGCAGGCATTTCTTCAACTCCCACACCGGGTTTTCCAAACAGCGCATAAACCGGTTCCGCATGTTGCGCGGAAAGAAATTCTCCGCGCGGATCGGCCCAGAGATCATCCTCCGCGCTGGCGACGTACACAGGACGTGGCGCGATCAAAGCGATCAACATGTGTTGATCCACCGGCAAATGATTTTCGTTGTCGCTGTATTTTTTGAAGTTGCCGCTGAACCAGTGGGGGAAGGATGTGTTGATACGAAGGACGGTTTCGCCGAATATGCGGCGGCTCAAGGAGGCTCCTCCGCACCCGGAGTTATTCGAGATCACCACTGCAAAACGTGGATCGAGCGCGCCCGTCCAAAGAGCGGTTTTGCCAAGGCGCGAATGTCCCATCACAACCACTCGTTTAGGATCAATTGCCTTGTCTCGTTCGAAGTAATCCATGGCCCGGCTCAAACCCCACGCCCACGCACTGATCGCGCCCCATTCTTCACTTCCGGGTGCAGGGGAAACGTGATTTGAAAATAAACGATGGATGCCACGCGGAAGCCCATTCGCTGAATCATCTGGAACAATGTCCCCGTAGTAAATGGTCGCCAGCCCGTAACCACGCTGCAGGAGGGTTTCCACGGGCCAGCGCTTTGCGCTCGTGCCGCGCGATTCTTCGGTGGCGCGGTTGTTGACGATGCCCTTGTCTGGATTCCTGCGCATCCAATTGGTCGAAAGTGTGATTCCCGGATCTACGTGGGCGGTGTGATTACCGTAGAAATTCAGCCCAAGAAAAAGCGGCGCCGGACCTTTCGTTTTGTTCGGAAGGTAAATCAAAATGTCCATCCGCTGCTTCAAACCATTGCCTGAGAAATGGACTGAAACTTCCTTGCGCGTTGCCGTGCCGTCGAGCGCCTGTTTGTCCACCGAGGTCACTTCGAAACGGGTTTTAAGTTTCTTCTGTGGTGCGCGACCATAAACTTCTGTTTCGAAAAGCTTTAGGATTTCTGGCCGACGCTGCTTTTGCCAGGTTTTCGAGTTCGCGACTTGTTTGCCGTCCAGGGTGACCAATGGATTTGGCAATGAATATTCTGAGACTTTCGATTCATCGTAATTCGGGACGAACTTCGTCTGCGCGGACAATGAGAATCCCGAGGACAGCAGCGTCGAGGCAAGGAATGAGTAAAGAACCATTCGTGGCAGAATCGTCATGAGCAATAGTTCATTTTCGCAAAGCGATCTGGCAACAGGAATTGTTTGGTGTTCGTTTTCGGTCGAGCATCTCAGTTTCTTACAAACACAGCGATGAAGCCACAGCCCGGATTCTCGTTCGCCCGAGGACTGGGACATCATTTCATCGCCGTTCCAACCGGCGGCGCGCACGGAGTGACGCGCCCTACCTTCACAGCATCTGCTCTTTTGGGTCGTGCGGTTGCAGTTGCCGCCATTTAGCCGGGCTCTCGTAACTGGCCGCGCGCGGTAGGGCGTGTCACTCCCAGTCCGCAGGCGGACAGTAACTCTCTAGTTCTGACTTGCGCGCCGACTTCCGGCAACGCATCCAATCTACAGGCTGAAATGGATGCTAACTCCGACGTTTCTTCCGAGATGGGGCAGGGCGATCCGGGCGAGCGCCTGGTCTTGCCGTGCGGATCTGTGGTCTGGCAGCGGTGCGGAGTTGGGGCCGTGCACCGCGGTCTTCCGATCGCGCAGGACCGGCACCCGGTCGTGCAGGACGGACATCTGGTCGAGCGGGTCGAGCATCCTGTCGCGCGGGGCGAGTATCTGGTTTTTGTTGGCGACGTTCCGCTTGCTCAAAGCGGCCTTTTTGTGGGCGACTGGAGGGCTTTTCTTTTGCTCCGGGAGTCTTAGCCAATTCAAAATCCACCTGCTTTTTGAAGCTATCCACTTTGTTAACCTGCACCTGGAGTTTGTCTCCCAGCTTGATGACACGACGGCTGCGGCGTCCAACCAGGTGGCTGCGCGCGGGATCGAATACAAAGAAATCGTCTTGGATGGACGAAAGCGGAACAAGGCCGCTCATCCCAAGGTCCGTGACATCGACGAAGAATCCGAAATTGCGGATATCTGTTACCAGCCCCAGGTAGTGGTGGGGTTGCCCCGATTTCAATTGTGCTTTCAGGAAGGCGAAAAGTTTTACGTCTTTGCTGTCGCGTTCGGCGTCGGCGGAATTTCTTTCCGTTTCTGAAATGTGATCGGCTGTTTCTTTCAATGACTTCGTCGATTCGTTGACGTTGTCGAATAGCGCGCGATGCACCACCAGATCCGCGTAACGCCGAATCGGCGACGTGAAGTGCGCATACTTTTGCTTGGCCAATCCATAATGACCAATCGGTTCTACCGCATAGCGCGCGCGCATCAAGGAACGCAGAAAGCCGATCTTCAGCGCGGGACCGATTGCCAGGGTGCCGAGGCGATGCAGTAGTTTTTGCACCTCAGTGCGATTGTTCAGGTTGCCGCAAGCAATATTGTGCCCCAGGACATCTTCCCGGAACTCCTGCAGCTTCTGTTCTTTGGGTGGCTCATGGATGCGATGCGGCGCCGGTCTCCGCAAAGCAATCAACCGGGTGGCAACCGCTTCGTTGGCCAGCAACATGTATTCTTCAATTAACTGATGTGAAATATCGTTTACAACGGTTTCAATCAGCAACACGCGACCATGCGCATCCAGGCGAATCTTTTTCTCCGGAAAATCCAGTTCGAGTGAGCCCGCTTTGAAACGCGCGCGACGGATGTTCTGCGCCATTTTGTTAGCGTCATGCAACATGCGTTCCACTGCACCACTAGGTGATTCCTGGAGAATGGCGAACGCTTCCTTGTAAGTGAAACGGCGCTTGGATCGGATCACCGCTGAGTAAAATTTGCTGTGCAGCACGCGTCCATCATCGGAAAGATGGAACTCGACGCACTTCGTCAAACGATCCACTCCCGGTTTCAGGGAACAAAGTTCGTTGCTCAAAGCCTCGGGCAACATCGGGATGACGCGATCGACAAGGTAAGTGGAATTGCCGCGTTTGCGTCCTTCCACATCCAGCGCGCTGCCCGGCTTCACGTAATGTGAAACATCCGCGATATGCACCCAGAGTTTCCAACTGTCTTTGCCGATGCGTTGCAAACAAATGGCATCATCAAAATCTTTGGCATCATCCGGATCAATCGTGACGACGTCGTGATCCCGGCAATCCACGCGGCCTTTTAAATCGTCGGCGCTCGCATCGGTTAAAGAGCGTGACTTGGTAATGGAGTTCGCCTCGTGCAGGACAGGTTTCGGAAAATGCAGCGGCAATTCGTAATGACGCAGCACCGAGAGCATGTCCACGCCTTCTTCATCCGGCGAACCGAGCACTTCGATGATCTCACCTTCGGGATTTATATTGCGCGATTCCCAGGTCACCAGTTCGACAACGACTTTATCTCCAATGTGAGCGGGACGGCCTACGTCACGCGGCGGCGGGACCAAAATGTCATGGGGAATCCGTGGATCATCGGGAATGACATAGAGAAATTGTTTGCCCCGTTGGAGCGTGCCGACGAGTTGCGAACGTTTCCGTTCCAGAATGCGAACCACCGACCCGGTAAATTCTGTTTGTTTTTGAGGCTCGCGGCCCTGGGGCTTCACATCGCGTCGAACGAGAACGCGATCGCCGTGCAATGCGGTCGAGGTGGCGCTTCCCGGAATGACAATCTCTTGAGAGCCGGGTTCGTCCGGACGCAGAAAGCCTTTGCCCTGGCGATTGATTTGAATGGTGCCTGCCACCAGGTCGGCTTCGCGGGCCTCGATGTAGCGATTTCCCTTGGTGCGAAGAATTTGCCCATTCTTCTCAAGTGAGCTCAGTGCGGCCTGCAGTTCCTGCTGTTGGTTTGGTTGCAAGCCAAGTTGCTGGAGCAGTTCAGGGACGTTTGATGGCTTGTAATTATGGCGGGCAAGCAGTTTTAAGATCTTATCGTCGAGCATAATACCTTCGGGAAAAATAATTTGATAACCACGTCAAAGCAAACATGGCGTAACTAAGCAAGAATGCCAGCACCGAAAGTTGTAGAGAGACGGAGCGCTCTGGGCTCCGTTCCTGCGGCAATCTCACCCACTTTTGATCACAAACCCGGCGGGAAGGGACGCATCTCACCTTTTTTGCGGTGCGTCTCAGTTATGGCCTGAACTGGCACCGGGACGGTGCCATAACTGGCAGGCGGGGACGCCTGCCCTACGTAGCGTGACCGTCCTCGGCTGCGAGTTCAGTGGGCGTCCCGCCCAGTGTTCAGGAAATGGGATGCAAACCGCGGATAGTTCCTTCTCGACCATGTTTTTGAAGGTTTCAAAGCTCTTTTTTACCTCGAAACTTATCTGGGAAGGTTTTTAAGCTCCTTAAATAGTTCCAAACTTATGTGGGAAGGTTTTTAAGGTTCTTAAATGTTTCCAAACTTATGTGGGAAGGTTTTTAAGGTCCTTAAATAGTGTCTGGCCGGAAACTCGTGTTTTTCAGCGAGGGCCGCGAAAAGGGTTGGTTTTACTTGGGGCGGGTGTGTCCGATTTTCCCGCTTTCGACTGTCATTCGCCTAATATCAGGTGATCGCC
>JACDHS010000154.1 GCA_013820875.1 Verrucomicrobiota bacterium
GCTGAGATTTGGAACCGCCTTGTCGCCGCGCCAATGTCAAGCACTTACCAGATTTTCCCCATTAAACGCTAATTTCTTCAGGCCGACTTATATAAACCTATTTTCAGACAGGCTCTAAGGTGGGACTCGTGCCCAATGAGAACATTATTATTAGTGGCACTGGGGTGAATCGCACGGCTGCAATAACCCCGGAGGTGGACCAAATCGGTGAAGCAACAATCACTCTGCGGGTTTCAGATGGAGCCCTGACCAACAGCACCGCTTTCGTGCTCAGTGTTCTGCAACGCACTCCCGGGGCGCCGACTAATATTGTCCTTAGCAGTGCAACCGTCCCGGAAAACAGTTCCAATGGTTTTGTTGTCGGAACGTTTACTGCGATAGACCCAGACTCAACCAACCACGTTTTTGCGCTGTTGGATTCTGCTGGTGGTCGATTCAGCGTCCAGGGCTCTGACCTCCTGGTTGAAGCGGGTGCTCTCCTCGATTTCGAAACAGCAAGCAGTCACGAGATTCTCGTCAGTGCAACCGACTCGGACAATCTCAGCTTCTCGAAAACCCTCATAATCCAGGTGTTGAACGTCAATGAAGCGCCCACCTTCAACGTGGTTGATAACTCGATCCTTGAAACGGTGACTGGGTTGGATACGCCGATGACACGGCTGCAGGTCGGCGATCCTGACGCAGGAACGAACTCAGTCTCACTTCGGCTACAGGTCACCCATGGGATTTTGACAATTAATTCCAATCTTCTCACCACTGTTACCAACAACGGCACGTCGGATGTGACCCTTTCAGGCTCACTGACGAATTTGAATGTGTTGCTGGAGAGCATTGGAGGGTTGCTCTATCGCGCGACGGCTCTCGGTTCGGGCACCGATCTTTTAACGGCAACGCTGGATGACAAAGGCCACACCGGGCTCGGAACCAACCAGGTGATCTTTACCACCCTCGGCATTCGGTTCTATCGATCTGCCTACGAACAGTGGCTCCACGCTGTTTTCAGTGAGGAAGAACGCAACGACTCCACGCTTGAAGCGACAGTCTGGGGGGTGCACGCCGATCCAGATGGTGATGGCATCGAAAACCTCGCTGAATATGCGCTCGGCACTTCTGCCCGCGAACCGGATGCGAAGCCTGCCTCCAGTTTTATCATGGACGGCGATAAAAAGTATTTGTCACTCGAGATAAACTGCCGTCGCGATCCGAACCTGCGCCTTTCCGTCGAAGTGGCCGGCGATATAGCAGCAGGAACGTGGAGCTCCGCCGATTCTGACCTGAAAACATTCGCACCAATAGATTTGAACGATGGATTTGAGCGCGTTCGCTTCGATGATCGAACCGCCACCTCGGATGCGGAACGCCGATTCCTTCGCATGCGCTGGACTCTTGAGAACGAGGAGTAAGACACGCGTCACGTGGCTCCGAAGCCATTCGATTGAAAAATCAGCGGCTGTTTAGGATGGGTCTGCCCCAAGTGCCGCGCACCTGCAGAAAGCCCTCCTGTTTGCACAGGACTCCCTCGTTGAAAGATTTCATGCTGACAGCACGTTAGTGGCGCGGTCAGGCCCCAGACGCGCTATCGGCGGGGTTCCTTTGAATTGCAGCCAAACCGGGTTTTTATGCATATCAAAAGCTTCACGCAGTTCTTCGTTTGTTCCGCCGGTCGAGTGACTCTGCGGCTGGGCCTCTGGATCGCCATCGCCGCATTGATCGCATCTGCGATTCCTGCCGGGCGCATGGACCAACTCGTTAACGATCTGCTGGAGTACGGTCAATTGACCCACCTGGAATTTCCAATTAGTCCCCTTGATCTAAAAGTTCATCTTGAAAAGGTGGTCAATGAATTGTGCAAAGAAATCCAGGTGGTCAACGCCGAAGTCAGGGTCAGTGAACCAATGCCAGTGATTTTGGGTAACCCGGTTTTGGTGGAACAGATTTTGTCCAATCTCCTGATCAATGCGCTTAACCATCATGAACTGGACGAGAAGACCAGTTATATTCTGATGAATCCCGTCCGCAAAGGCCTGTCCGAACGCGCGGAAGATTGGGTATGGGTCTTGCGTCCAAATGATCGACTTCCACCCCTGCTCGGGTAGGAGGTGCGTGTTGACGCCAGGTAGGGCGCGTCACTCCGTGCGCGCCGAAGGGGGGGTGATTGGCATGAGAACCTAACGCGTTCATCCCTCGCTGTGTTAAAAGACCCTGTGTCCTGTATCGATTGTGAATCGTTGGTTTTTTGGCGAAGCCTCGCGATGCGGCGCGCACGGAGTGACACGCCCTACCTTCACGGCATCTGCGCATTTGGATCGTGCGATTGCAGTTGCCGCCATTTAACAAGGCTCCGTAACTCAGTCGCGCGATGGTAGGGCGCGTCACTCCGTGCGCGCCGAAAGGGGTTTATTGGCAGGAGGAACCGGATAGAGCCTAACGGGTTCATCCCTCGCTGTGTTAAAAGACCCTGCTTCCTGTATCGATTGAGGGGAACGCCCTTAATCAAATGGCAGCTTCCTCCCGTGGGTTTAGGGCACTATTAGTTTTCTGCAATTGGAAGGGTGCAATTATAAGGCTTTTTCTGGCCTATCCTCATTGCGCTTTCTCCCAATCTCCTTTAATTGTTGGTTGCCTTGCAAAAAACGGCAGGTTTGCCGGCGGTTGAGTTTTGCGAAACAAAACCGATATTGCAGGGCATAGTTATTTGGTGAACAGCTCCGGCTCTTCACTTCCAAAAATGAGCGCACCTGAACTCAGTAGTTTGAATTTGCCATTTGTAGAGGGGTTATACGAACAATACCTCAATAGCCCGACCTCCGTCCCTGCCGAATGGCAGGATTTTTTTGTCGAAATGGAGAAATCCGAAGAAGGGCGTCCCGGATTCGGCCCCCGATTTCCGGCCAGCAGCATCTTCAATCCGCCGGCCCCATTCATTGGCGCAGGGGAAACCGATGTCCTGCCCGGCTCCGCCCAGGCGACCAGTGTCAAAGATCGCGCCATCCAGTTGATTCGCGCCTACCGCTTTCGCGGTCATGCGATCGCCAATCTTGATCCGCTCGGTTCCACCCGTCCGCTCCCGCCGGAACTGGATCCTGCGTTCTACAATTTCACGGAAGAGGAGATGAACCGGCAATTCGCCTACGAAACACTCGGTCACCAATCCCTGCCGTTGCGCGAAATCGTGCAGAGGCTTCGCAATACCTATTCCCGGACCATCGGTGTCGAATACATGCACATCGATGACATCCATATCCGGCGCTGGTTGCAGGAACGAATGGAGCCGACCCAAAACCGCGCTGAACTGTCGCGACCGGAACAGATTCGGATTTTGACCCGCCTCACTGACGCGGTGATTTTCGAAGAGTTCATCCGCAAGAAATTTATCGGGGCGAAGAGTTTCTCATTGGAAGGGTCTGAGAGTTTGATTCCGCTGCTGGATTTGGTGATTGAAAAAGCGGCGGAGCAGGGTGTGACGGAAATTGTTCTCGGCATGGCGCATCGCGGTCGTCTCAATGTGCTGGCGAACATCATGGGCAAGCATCCGAAACAGATCTTCCGTGAATTCGCTGACGTGGAGCCGGAACGTTACCGGGGCAGTGGTGACGTGAAGTATCATCTGGGCTACAGTACGGAATGGAAAACCGGCACAGGCAAACAGGTTCACCTTTCACTTTGCTTCAACCCGAGCCATCTGGAATTTGTGAACCCGCTGGTGCTCGGTCGCACCCGCGCCAACCAGGATCGCACGACGGATGGCTTTCGCACCAAAAACATGGCGTTGCTGATCCATGGCGACGCCTCATTCGCGGGGCAGGGAGTGGTGCAGGAAATTTTGAACATGAGCGAACTGCGCGGATATCGGGTCGGCGGCACGTTGCATGTCATCGTCAACAACCAGATCGGTTTCACGACCTCGCCGGGCGAAGATCGTTCCACGGAGTATTGCACCGACGTCGCCAAGATGTTGCAGATCCCGATCTTCCATGTGAACGGCGAAGATCCGGAAGCGGTGGCGCAGGTGGTTCGTCTTTCCATGGAGTTTCGCGAGACTTTCAAGAAAGACGTCATCATTGACGTGTATGGCTATCGTCGTTTGGGCCACAACGAGAGTGATGAACCATCCTTTACGCATCCGGTGATGTACCGCGCGATTGAACAGCGCAAATCAGTGCGCCAGGGTTATCTCGACCATTTGTTGACGCTCGGTGGGGTGAGCCGGGAAGAAGCGGATCAGATTGCCCAGATACGCCGTGAACATTTGGAGAACGCGCTATCGGAATCGCGCCAGGCGAACTATCGCCTGCCGGCAGAACCGATGCATGGAATCTGGAGCCAGCACACCGGTGGACCGGAGGAAAAAACTCCTGATGTTCCAACCGGAACAGAGGTCGCGCGTCTCTCTCAATTGCTGGAAGCACAGACGAAGCTTCCGGCAGATTTTAAACCGCATCCAAAAATTAAAAAATTATTGGAAACACGCCTTGCGATGGCTCGCGGCAAGCAGCCGCTCGATTGGGCTGCAGCGGAGGCACTCGCTTTTGCGACGCTCGCGACGGACGGTTACCGGGTGCGATTATCCGGACAGGACAGCGTTCGCGGGACGTTCAGTCATCGTCATGCCGGGCTTTACGATTATGAGGATGGCCGGGTGCATATCCCGTTGCAGCACCTCACGGAGAACCAGGCGCCCGTGGAAATTTTGAACAGCCCGCTCTCGGAAGTCGGCGTGCTTGGCTTCGAGCTCGGTTACAGCATGGAATGGCCTGATGGCCTGGTGATTTGGGAAGCGCAGTTTGGCGATTTCTGCAATGTGGCCCAGGTCATCATCGATCAATTCCTTGTCAGCGCGGAAAAGAAATGGCGGCGTTTCAGCGGGTTGACGTTGTTGCTTCCGCACGGTTTCGAAGGGCAGGGGCCGGAACATTCGAGCGCGCGCCTGGAACGTTTCCTGATGGTGGCGGGTGAGGATAATATCCAGGTGGTGTATCCGACGACGCCGACACAGTTTTTCCATCTGTTGCGCCGACAAGTCCTTCGCAAGTGGCGGAAGCCGCTGGTGATCATGTCACCGAAAAGTTTGTTGCGTCACCCGAAAGTGGTCGCGTCGCTGGATGAAATGGCAAATGGCACGTTTCAAAGAGTCATTCCCGATCATATGGGTAGTGATAACGCTCCGGCGGAACGCATCCTTCTTTGCAGCGGAAAGATTTATTACGAATTGGAACAGCGCCGTCAGGAAAGCGGTCGTGAGAATGTAGCCTTGCTGCGTATCGAACAACTTTATCCTTTTCCTGATCAGATTTTGAAAGATGCTCTTGCGCATTATAACTCCGATGCACCGGTGATCTGGGTGCAGGAAGAACCGGAAAACATGGGCGCATGGCGTTTCCTGCGGGCGAAGTTTGGTGAAAGCTTGTTTGGTCGCCCGTTGAATTACGTCGGACGCCCTACTTCTGCCAGTCCGGCGACAGGTTCGGCGAGCAGTCATAAACAGGAGCAGGAACAATTAATCTCAGAAGCGTTTGGTGAAGAAATAAAAACCCGCACACGCGGCGCAACGAAAGAAAATGGCGAATATGTCGATCGAATTGAAGGTCCCCGCAGTCGGCGAATCCATCAGTGAAGTTGAAATCGGTGAATGGCTGAAGCAGGAAGGTGATTTCGTCGAGAAAGACGAAAACATCGCAGTCATTGAAACCGAGAAAGCAACGGTGGAAATCCCCGCTCCCGTCGCTGGCACACTGACGAATCTCAAAAAGAAAAAAGGCGAAACGGCCAAGGTAGGCGAGGTCATTGCCCACATCGAAGAAGGCAAAGGCGCTCCCGCACCCGCAAAAGTCGCGAAAGGCGCTGGCGTCGAGTCCGCTGCGGCGAAAGGGAAAGAACCTGCCGAGAAGACCGAAGCCAAAGTGATGCCTGCCGCGCAACGTGTGATGGCGGAAAAAGGTTTGAAAGCAGAACAAATCACAGCCACCGGTCCTGGTGGACGCGTTTTGAAAGAAGACGCCATGCGTGGAGCGGAACCGGCGCCTGCTGCCGCAAAGCAACCAGCCAGCGTGGAAGCAGTTGCGCCGAAGATTGAGTCTTCCCAACCAGCCCCCGGTTTCCGGCAGGAACAAGCGGTTCGCATGACGAAGCTGCGCCGCACGGTTGCCGAACGCCTGGTGCAAGCTCAGCACACGGCTGCCTTGCTCACCACGTTCAACGAGATCGACATGACCAATATCATGACGATGCGCAAGGAATACGGTGAAGCTTTTGTGAAGCGTTACGGGTTGAAGCTCGGCTTCATGTCGTTCTTCGTGAAGGCGGTCGTGGATGCGTTGAAGCAAACACCGGAGATCAACGCTGAGATCCGCGGCGAAGATATTATTTACAAAAATTACTACGACATCGGCGTGGCGATTGGTGGCGGAAAAGGATTGGTTGTTCCGGTCTTGCGTAATACGGAACGGATGAGTTTCGCGGACATTGAAAAAGCGATTGCAGAGTTCGCGGTTCGAGCCAGGGACAATAAATTGAAGATCGAGGAACTTCAGGGAGGCACGTTCACGATCAGCAATGGTGGTATTTATGGTTCGCTTCTTTCCACGCCAATCATCAACCCGCCGCAAAGCGGTGTGCTCGGGATGCACACGATTCAGGAGCGTCCAATCGCGTTGAATGGCCAGGTGGTGATTCGTCCGATGATGTATGTTGCGTTGACCTATGATCATCGGATCGTGGACGGCAAGGAAGCTGTGACCTTTCTGAAGCGCATTAAGGAAGCTGTCGAAGCTCCGGCGCGCATGTTGTTGGAGGTTTAAAACTTTTGGAAACTAAGAATAATGGCTTCTCAAACACACGATCTAGTGGTCATCGGTGGTGGTCCGGGCGGTTACGTCGCCGCTATTCGCGCAGCGCAGCTTGGGCTTAACGTTGCCTGCATTGAAAAAGAATCCGCGCTCGGTGGAACCTGCCTGCGCGTTGGTTGTATTCCGAGCAAAGCGCTTCTGGAATCGAGCGAACGTTATGTTGAGGCGAAATCCAGTTTCGCCGCGCATGGGATTAAAGTTGGCGATGTTCAACTCGACCTTGGCACGATGTTGAAGCGGAAAGATCAGATTGTCACAACGTTGACCAAGGGCATCGATGGGCTTTTCAAGAAGAACAAAATCACTCGTTACATCGGAACTGGAAAAATCACTGGAGCAGGCTCCGTGTTGGCTGAAACGAAAGAGGGGCCAGTCGAAATTTCCGCAAAGCACATCATCATCGCGACGGGTAGTAAGCCGACGGTCTTGTCGGGCATTGAACTGAGCGGAAACCGCGTCGGCACCAGCACTGAAGCGCTCACCTACGAAACTGTTCCCAGGCATCTTGTTGTGATTGGTGCTGGATACATCGGTTTGGAGCTTGGCTCGGTTTGGCAGAGGTTGGGCGCGAAGGTTACGGTGGTGGAATTCCTGGATCGCATTTTGCCCGGCATGGATCGGGAGATTGCGGATGACGCTCAGAAGATTTTTCAAAAGCAAGGGTTGGAATTTCGGCTCAAGCAGCGCGTTCTTTCCGCCAAGGCAGTCGGCGAGAAATGTACCGTCGAACTGGATGGAAACGAATTCATCGAATGCGACCACGTCCTGGTCGCGGTGGGACGTATGCCGAACACCGAAGGGCTCGGAGTGGAAGGTTTGGACATAAAACGCGACAAACGCGGCACCATTGAGGTGAACGATCATTTCCAGACTTCAGTTCCTGGAATCTACGCGATTGGTGATGTGATTCGTGGCCCAATGCTCGCGCACAAAGCCGAAGAAGAAGGGGTGGCTTGTGTGGAGTTCATCGTCAACGGGTACGGTCACGTCAACTACGATGCCATTCCCGGTGTTTGCTACACACATCCGGAAATCGCGTCCGTCGGCAAAACGGAAGAGCAATTAAAAGAGAACTGGATCGCTTATCGCAAAGGTGTCTTTCCTTTCATGGCGAACGGCCGCGCCCGCGCCCTGGGTGACACGGAAGGGAAGGTGAAAATTCTCGCTGACGAAAAGACCGATCGGATTCTCGGTGTGCATATTATCGGTCCTCGGGCCGGCGATTTGATTGCTGAAGCCGCTGTTGCGATTGCGTTCTCAGCCAGTGCAGAAGATTTGTTCCGCTGTTCCCATGCGCATCCGACCTTGTCAGAGACTTTGAAGGAAGCAGCCCTCGCAGTGCATGGGCAGGCTTTGCACATTTAACGCCGGAGTGGCGTGCCTCCCCAATGTGCTGCCGGCAGAATACTCCTAACGTTTATCTGCCGGCAAGATGCCGGAAGCACATTACGAGCGGGCAATCCAGCCGCCGCCAACTACAAGATCATCATCGTAGAACACGCAGGCCTGGCCCGGTGTGATGGCTCTCTGCGGAATATCCAACTTCACTTTCGCTTTGCCATCGGGCAGGGGAGTGACGGTGGCCGGTGTGCCGAGATGATTGTACCGGATCTTGGCTGTGACGCGGATTGTTTCAGGCGGATTGTCGTAAGGAATCCAATTGCAACGATCGACGATCAATTCATCACGATCCAGGGCTGTTTCGTCTCCGACTACGACGCGATTATTGGCAGGATCCAATTCTACAACATAAACCGGCTTTGCTGTGGTTATGCCAAGCCCTTTGCGCTGGCCGATAGTGTAAAATTCAATTCCATCGTGATGTCCGAGCACTTTGCCGTGGAGATCCACGATTTCACCTTTATGCTTTTCAACCAGTTTGGCCTGCTGCAGGAATTTTCCGTAATCCTTGTCAGGCACAAAACAAATTTCCATGCTCTCCTCTTTATCTGCCGTCTTGAGGTTGCATTCGCGGGCTACTTCGCGGGTATCGGCTTTGGTCTTTTCACCGAGCGGAAACATGGAGAACGCCAATTGATCCTGGCGCAGGGAAAATAAGAAGTAGCTTTGATCCTTCCGGGAATCGCGTCCCTTCTTCAGCAAAACGCGGCCTTCCGGCGTGTGTTCAATGCGCGCGAAATGGCCGGTGGCGATTTTCTCCGCTCCCAGCTTCTTTGCGCGACTGATCAGGGTGCCGAATTTAAGCTTCTGATTGCACATCACGCATGGATTGGGTGTGCGCCCGGCCCGGTATTCCTCGGCAAAGTAATTGATCACCTGTTTCTGAAATTCCTCCGCTTCATCAATCAGGTAGTAAGGCACTCCGAGCTTATGACAGACCGAACGGGCATCCATCACCGCCTGAGGACCGCAACATTTGTCTTCCGCGCGGTTCACACAATCCTGCGGCCAGAGCTTCAGGGTCACACCCACGACGTCATAGCCCTCCTCCATCAGCAATGCGGCTGTGGCAGAGGAATCCACTCCTCCGCTCATACCGACCAGGACGCGTGTTTTCTTTTCTTCGGTCATCGGGCGGGGAAGATACGATTGGAAAGAGGATGTGTAAAGCCAACCAGAAATGCAAAAAGCCGGGACCTTGCGGTCCCGGCTTGTGTGAGATCAGAACGGATTATTGGCGCAAGCGGTAGAATTTGATTCCGCTTGAAGCGTCAACGACGTGACCGCTCGTTGCGCCACCAACATCAGACCAGTCTGTCGGGGAACCCGTCAGCGCAGAAGCCTGCTGCAATGTAAAGGAGCCAGTCCAGGTTAAGACCACTGAGTTCCCACTGCGGGCGATATTCAAAGTTGTTGGTGCAACGGCGAGGCTTTCCACTCGAACGTTATCGTACAATGCAAAATTCATTACATTGTCGAGAGCTCCATTGTTGATGTCAGAATGAATGAAGAAGACCTTGCCGCTTCCCAGCGTGAGGCCGCCGGTAGGAACGGTCGCAATTAAAAGGCCATCAATGTGCCAGGTGATTGAACTGCCTTGCTTGGTGATAACAACATCTCTCCATTGCATGGAAGGAAGGCCTAGCGAGGTGACGCCGGTTTGCGAAGGATATGAAGCCAGTTGTGCTGCGGGTGCTGGATCTTCTCCGCCGAGAGGAAGGTAATAGGGATTTCCATTGTCTCGTCCTCCGGTAATGAACCCTGTCCCTGTTCCTGCCGCGAATACGCCGGATGCTTCCAAATACCCGGTGCCACTGGCGGTCGTTGCGCTTGAAAAAGCGCGGAAATCTGTCGAAAACGTACCATCATTGAGCCACGCGAACCATACGCTGTCATCCGTCGCAGTGCCTGGTCGCTGTCCGGCGTTGCCAGATGTTCCAATGCCCGCACCGCCCATTAAACTGGAACCAGAGCCTCCGGCTTGATTATCATAGCCACCGTTGCCAAGGTGACCGAGGAAATTCAGCCACATATCGAAACGAAGTCGGTAATCACCTGAGAAATCATTGGTCGGCAGAGCGTTGACTGCCCCATTTACACCAGAGAGAATATTGGCTTGCAGGCGCAACCCGCGTGTTGAACTGCTCTTAGGCGCAGGTGGAATTCCGACTGTGCTATAGTCGAAAAAGAAATTTATCGATCCATCTGTGTTGGCTGGAACCATGTTTGTTTTCCAATGCAGAAAACTATTCGTTTCAAAGGTTTCTGAGAATAACAATGTACCCGGAGGCAAATCGTCATTTTTGATAGTGACTGTGGCCTGACTATTATCAGTCAATGTCACTGTGACCGTTCGGTCTGCATTCACGATATCGTCATCAATTGGAGCGATTGTGATAATCGCGTTGGTCTGTCCACTCAAAATAGTTGCTGAAGTAGGAATTGTCGAATAATGCACACCGTTTGTGGCTGTTCCACCAAGAGTGTAGTTGACCTGAAGGTTAGAAGGAACAGGCGTAAAAGTATATAGTTCCACCTTTCCGCTTCTGGCAGGATTCAGTTCGTATGCGAAATCTCTCGGTGCCTTAATGTAAACTGCTGGAATAGTATCGCCATCGTCGTCAATATTGACGGTGGCCATTGCTGCCGCTCCGACATCGTAATTGCTGTTGTTGTTTAGCCAAAGCACGACTGTTTCACTGGGTTCCTGCCAACTATCATTAATTGGTGTAACGACGACATCAACATGATCTGAGCCGTTTGGAATGGTAGCTGTGCCCGTCAGAGTCTGGTAATCTACACCAGCAATGGCTGTGCTGGTCCCTAGAATTTGGTAGGACACGGTCAGTGGTCCGGAGGTGCTGCCACTCCGGGAAATGCGAAACGCGCCAGGGGTCGAGGGTTCCGCAGCGTTCCCGTTGTTTGCTACGGTCACAACAGTTGGAGTTGGATTCGAAAAGACCCGCACATTATCAAAAATCACGTATGAATCTGTCGGCGGGTTCGGAACTCCGGCGAATGTATCCATATAACCGAGCATGATATTTCCGCTGGATTGCCCGAAGAACTGTCCATTGTTATGTTCACCGATGAGGTATCCGTTCATGAGCCAGGTTACCATTCCGTCAATCTGACGTATCTCCACCTGGACCCATTCTTTTCCGGGCGCGCCAGCACTTTCAAACTGTGGCGACGGGAAAATTAGCTTCAGCGGGTGAGTGGCCGGTTGTTGAGGCGTGGCATTGACCTCTTTGACCTCGTCTCCGTCTCGGTCTGGGAAGGCTGGATCGCCAACTTCAGTAGGGTTGCCGCTTCCATCCCCCACCAAGGCTCGGTAATCCAAGGCCGAACCGCCTTCTGTCGTTGCCAGAAACCAGACACCGTCGCTGGGGGCGTTGGTAGGCCAATTTGCTTTGTCACCCGCATGATTGATGCCGAAGCTAACGTGTTCCGTGGATTCTGCACCGCCATAGGCAGAACCATTGTAATTCGCCCACATGTCAAACTTAAGCGAGAAGTTCCCACTGAAGGTCTGACCATTAGGATAAAGGCTGACTGCGGCTGGGCCAGGGGTGGCGTCTTTATTGACCGTGACTTTTAAACCTTTGGTGGTCCCACTCGAATTGGGCGCCGCAGGAATCGTATTGGTAACACCATTCCTCACAAACTGGTTGGTTCCATAGTCGAACGCAAATTGGGCTGTGAAGTCTGTGATAGCATTAGGTGCCGCAAACACACTGGTCCACGAGGCAGAAGTGTTGTTATCGAAGTTATCTGAAAAAACCTGCGCTGACAGGTTCGTTCCGCTTGCTGCCATTCCAGTGATAAGCAGAAGCAACGGTAGTTTGTGTATCTTACTTTTCATAAATTAATTTGCTGCTATGTGTTTGGTCGTTTTTCCTTCGTCTTGCGAGAGTTCACGGAGCAAATGATAACGATCATTAGGGGCTGGGGTGAGGGATGCTGATTTGGTTGCTCTTACCCATTCAACGTGAGCGTCGGCAAATACTGCATTTGCTCCTTCGGCACCGTGATTATCGTTGTTATCGGGATAATCGTTGTAAGTTCCTTGTGCCGGATTCGAAGAACCCAAGTTATCTCCATCCAATATTAGCCATGTTTGGCTTGGTCCTGCCAGTGCACCGAAGATTCCAAGACCGTCGGACAAGGATCTATGTTTCCGAGACTGAACCCTATTTTCAGTCTTTCGGACCTGTGGTGATCGAGTGTTCGAAATGGTGGATTCATGCGTTGCTCCGGATTGATCGCTACGCCACCACGAAAAATTCTCATAGCTATAGCCGTTCGTATTTTTATTTGGGGCAAAGTTTTGCAAATCGGTTAACCCTAATTTGCCGTTATTGACACTCGTTACCTCGGGGCGAACAACGTTTTTTGTGCTAGGACAGACGAAGAGCTTCGGGGTCTTTGCATAACCGTTATAGAGCCAATTTATGTCGTCATCATAATAGCTGAGAGTACCGGTTAGTTCCCCGCGATTATCGCCGGCATACATAATGTTAGCCACCCCTAACTGTTTCAAATTGCCGACACAGGATATTCTCCGGCTTTTTTCTTTCGCTTTGCCAAGAGCGGGAAGAAGCATTCCGGCAAGAATGGCGATGATGGCGATCACCACCAGCAATTCAATTAACGTAAAGGCTTTTCGGCGGAATGAAGACAATTTCATAGTGCGAGGTCTGTCGATAATTGATCAGAGTAAGTTTTTGAGATTCTGTGTCAATGCTTTTGGCATAAAGAACGACTCCACGACAGTGTGCGTCTCACGGCGCAGAAGCGTGGTATTCGTCCGTTCCGAGTGCAAAGCTCTTGATATAGTTATTTCGCACGACCCATTCGGCGTGACCGTCCGCGAAAGAAATGTTGCCGCCATCTTTCCCGTGATTATCCGATTCATCCGGATAATCTTCAATGCTGCTGGGAATGCTGGCTCTTTTGTCATCGGCATCATAGATCAGCCAAACGTAGGATGGATTGGCTTTCATGCTGGTCGTGACCCCATATTGAGGTGTTTGGTAGCTATAGCCAGTCATCCGACGAGTGGTTTTTCGAACATTGTATCCAGTAATGCCACCGGTCGGAGCGGTGCTTGATGAACCGCGAAAAAAACCGGCTGTTTCGTAGCTGTGGCCCCCGTCAGTGCCATTTTTTCCCAAGAGATGATTGTTTAGAAGGTCCGTGTAATATCTGTCTGCACCGTGCAGCCGCTCGCCATAGTTTACGTAAGTGAAATTCTGCCCGCCGATGGTGGGGTCTTTATCGAGATTAGCCGGTATCATCGGCTTCACAAGGAGAGGGGTGCGAATTGTGTTCATGGTCGCTGGGCAGATGAAACTCTTGTAATTCGCCACGTATTTGGGGAAGAGCCAATTCAGATCGTCGTCGGAAAAGTTTGCGACACCCGTAAATGCACCTTGATCGTCGTCGTCTGAGTAAAGAACGCTTCCGAGAGCCATTTGCTTTGTGTTGTTGAGACAGGCGGTTTTGTGCGCTCTTGCTTTGGCTTTGGAAAGGGCGGGCAACAACATCCCGGCGAGGATTGCGATAATCGCAATAACGACAAGGAGTTCGATTAAAGTAAAACCGCGACGCGCTGATACATAGTCGCGTTGGAGGGTGATTCTCATAAACACAGCCAGACACTCCAAAGTAGCGATTGCCATCCCATGTGGCAATCAGTGAATCCCTTTGCTTTTATTGAGTCGATTGTTGAGAGAACGAAAAAGCAAAAGGTCGCCAGTTTGAGCCTTCTGTCGGCAATTGATACGTTACGGCGCTGTCACTCGATCACCACGCGACCGATGATAGCTGCAAGGGAGAGAATCGTCATCAGCCCTGCGGGCATGAATTTCTTTGATTTGGCGAAGCGCATGCCGAAGAAAACCACCAGCACGCCGAGGATCACGTCCGCGATCCAGGGCGGACTTATGATATGAAGGGCGCTGAGCGCCAAAGGAATCGCAAAGAGCGTCGAGGCAATGATGGACGCCTTGCTTTTGCCTTTGATAAAGCCCATCAGGCCGCCTGCAATCAGTAGTGCGATGTAAATCCAAAGAATAATTTCTGGCGTCATTCGGCTTCTTATTAGAGAGGTTAAATCGATTTGGAAAGCAGAGTGTTCAGTTTTCAGTATCCAGTTTTCAGTTCGCTCCCTTGGCTCGCCGCGATTATCACGGTCGTTCCACGACTTTCCCCGCCGCTGTTGATCGCGGAGATCGTGACTTCCACTTCAGCATCAGTTGCCAACGCTTCCATCGTGAAGTCCGGGTCTTTGGGTGAGCCGACCAACACCGGTTCCGCATCCACGCCCACCACTTTGGCTCGCACGCGATAAGACGCGGCTCGTGGAGTCGGATCCCACTTGATTGCAGCGGTTTCTTCATCAATCGAAACGACAGAAACATTCTCCGGTGCATCCGGAGTTTGCTTGGCGCCTGGCTTTTTGAATCCAAACGACAACCAACGCGGATCCAGCGGATCGAATACGATCCCAAGCTCTTTCAACAACAGGCGCAGAGCCGCTTGCAACGCCACGGCTGCCGCATCGCGATTCGTGTACAATCCCGAGACC
>JACDHS010000155.1 GCA_013820875.1 Verrucomicrobiota bacterium
GATTCAAAGAAGTTTCTCCGGAAACAAGTTCAAATCAGGATGAAATGAAGAAGTTTCCCGGGAAACAGGTTCAAATCACGGTGATTTGAAGAAGTTTGCGCGGAAACAAGTTCAAATCACGCGGACACAGACTTGTTTCCGCGGAAACGGGTCCATTCCCGCGTGGAAAACAGGTGGTTTTTGGGGTTTTGGCAGAAGCATCCCATTGCCTGTTAGCCACTTAGACACGCCGAAAGCATTCCTTGCACCCCGATTCACCCGCTGTCCGGAGTCATGAAATAACGTTTTTCACGACCTCGCCCCGCAGTTCCTTCCAGCCAGCACCTCTAATTGGTTCCACCCGTGATCTTCTGAGCAGGTAGCGTCGCGTTATATTCTGCGAAACCGCGTTGGACATGGGCGGGAGCCTTTTGCAAATGGATCGCTAGTGACTCGTCGCGTGAATCCTTGCCGTTGTTCGAATAAAAGCTGGCGGCTTGGGTTGCGATTGCTTCGTCATAAGACCCCAGTGCAGGAATTAGTTTTGAGGGAACGCTTCCATGCATTTCGACTAAGTCCCGGGCATAATGACGGGCTGCTGTGAATTTGCCGTCACCATCCGCATCAACCCAGATCGGGTTGGTGGAACCGATAATGCGTGGGTTAAGTTCTTTTGATGTTGGTTGAGATGAGCGCGACAATGCCCAGAAAGGTGCAGTGATACCCGGCCCAGTGGCAACCGCGACGAGATGCACGTCATGTTTCGGTCGTGGAATGGTCCAGGTGATGTTGGCTTTCTCAACCTTTCCTCCCGACGGCGAAACTTTCTCTTCCTTGATCTTAATTCCATTGGCATAGAGCTGGACAGTATCCGCATCTGTCCAGGACGGGCCTTGCACGGTGACAGTCACCTGGATATTTCTGCCCAGGCTCGTGGCAAGATCGCCGACGGTAAACTTGTCATTGACCGTCATCCTCGTCAGCAAACCCTGGCTCACATACACACGACCCTCGAGAAAACTTTTGCAGATCTGATCCACATCCACCTTCGCAGGATCCGTGTCATCGCACACCACATAGGAGCGGCCCTGGCCGAGAATTTTGCGGCTCACATTATGCGTGTCACTCGCGCCGAGGCCGGTGATCCGATAACCATTATTCAACAAAGCAAACCAGCGTGGATAAATATCCATGACATCTGATCGCATGGCGGATGAATTGATCACTTCTATCGCATCGAACGTGATCTTATCGTTGCGCCTGACTTCGCCGGTGGCGGGATTAAGATTTTCTTCACCGAGCGGAATGAAATTACTGTGCAAACTGCGCGGGTGATTGAGTTGAATGACCTTCGCGCCGGTGGATGAGCGGATATTCTGCATCAACGCCGTCCAATTGGTCAGAGTATGATCCGGCAACGTGGCGTCCGCACGGACAGGAAACGCATTGAAATGACCGGCCTTGGTGGTCACCTCGTTCCCGGTGACAGGTGTGAAAAATTCCGTAACCCGCATCCGAGCGGCCGGTTCGATGTAACTGGTGTGATGATTATGATCGGTGGCCACCGCCAATTCGATGCCTTCGCCAGCAATGGTCAACATCCCTTCATCAATTGAGGCGTCGCCATGACCGCTGAACGTTACATTATGAATGTGTGTATCGCATGCAACCAACCCCGGCGTTGGCACTTCGCGGCGGATTTCCATTTTTACAGGACGAACTTCACCGGTGGCGACCACCACCTTTTGTGTGCTCACGCTGTACTCAAATCCGCGACCGGCGTAGAGATTGTATTTGCCGGGCGGAACCCCAATCCGCGCTTTTCCGTCGCGCACATAAATAACTCCCACCCGGGTGGCAAGAGTCTGTTCCGGAAATACATGAAACTGGAACAACGCGTCTTGTTCATCGGCAATGGTAATACGGCAAGGCGACGGCCCTACCCCCGTTTCGGTGACAGAAATTTCGAGCGTGGCTTGCGAAAGAGTTTCCGTGACTGGACGAGCTTCCAGCCTGATGTCGCTAACTAAAATGTCATCGTGCGCTTTGGGTGCGTGCAGGGAAAAAATATTTTCTCCATCGAGCAACATATTCGCCGGAACAGCAAATGCCTCCACCATGTCAGCGTCCATGGAATAGAGCTGCCCGACGCGCTTATTGTTGATCCGAATTTCCCAGGGAGCTTTTACATCTTTGTGACGAATGAAGAGCGTCTGCTCGTGCGAGTTCACCGCGGCATCAAATCGCAATTCGAGCTCACGTCCATGCGGGGTGCTGTCTGCAAAATGTTGCCATTCCGGCAACCCAGCCACGCCGAGATGATACTCCTTGTCACTAATGGCAATCGTGCGCGGCGCCTCAGCCGAGGCAGTGTTGAAAAAAATGCCGAAACATAGAACGGCAAAAACAATTCGTGCAATCACGGTTCGATTATACGCACTCGAGGTGAATGCCGTCTACCCTGCTTTGTGTCGCGTAATGACAAGCAAACCTAAACGAACGATGTCCCCTATGATGCCGGATGACTTCCGGAAAATACACAGAGCACCTTTGCAGTTCTTTTGCTCGTGTTGACAACCCGGTGTTTGACCTTGGCATCGAAGTAGGCGCAATCACCGGCTTGCAGGTGGTGGCTTTGATCCTCGTATTCCAAATCCACGGAGCCTTCAACGACCATGAGAAACTCCTCACCTTCATGGGGCAGCAATTCTTTTCGAGCAATGCCACTCGGCACTTCCAACAAGAGCGGCGTCATGACTTTATCATGCCGTTTATGGGCGAGATCCTGATAAATGATCCGTGAAGTGGGTCGGTCACGCTCAACCACCTTGCGTTCATCCTGTCGAATGATCACCAACTGCGGCGCCTTTTCATCCAAGCCATCGAGCAATTCCGAAACTGTTACATCCAATCCTTTGGCAATGCGGGCTAGTGCATCCAGTGAGGGTGTCACGCGAAAGTTTTCCACCTTGGAAAGCATGCTCCGGGTCAGGTTGGCGCGTTTGGCCAACTCTTCGAGAGTCACCTTCTGCTTAAGACGACGGTTCTTGATCCGTTGAGCGAGTTCAACCAGGTTCATATGCAGACTAGCGGTTTGATATTTCCATATTCAGCGGACGCGCCCCGGCGTTCAGGATACCGTTAAACAGCAAACGAAAGGTACCATGCGATTGGGCGCGAAAAGCGATCTCAGGGCCGAAGAACACAACCGCTCCATCTCCCATCTTCGCCTCAGCCACCGCCCAGCCATCTTGCAAGTAGGATTGGCCCAATGCCCATCCACTTCGCAATGGCTCCGGTTCATCAAACCAGGCCACGCGAGACACAAGATCGTTCTTCGTTTCACTCGAAATTGAATCAGATCCATTCCCTGCTGCCGGCAAGTCACTTTCCACCGATTCCATCGTTGTCACCGGTCGGAACACCGGGCTGTTCACAAACATGAAATCAACCTGCTCACCCATACCCCAGGCGAGTGGATGTTGCGTATCCATGCGGGCGCGGAGAATTGAGCCGGGAATAAAAAACTTTTCCTTTGGAAGCGCCTTCGGTTTCTCCGTCGCGCTCCCCGCCTTCTCTGTCTCAACCAGATGATTAACCAGCGGCAATCCGAAATGTTCTCGCAATGCCGTCGAACTACCAATGGTCAGGATGACACCGCCGGATTCGACGAACTCACGCAGATGCGGAATGGTCGTTTTCGCAGTAACCCTTCCCATCCGCCCACGATACTCCAGCGGCAGATCTTCCTCCTTCAGCTTTGGCGTAGCTGTTGCGGTCGGTTTCGGGGCGCTGTCCGCTTCACCGCTGTCATCTCCGGGAGGTTTTGCCGGCGCATTGGTGCTCGGCGCAGGGATCGCGCCGGCAACAAAAATCAGCACATCAAATTGATCGCGTAATTTGCCGGCATCCAGGCGGGGCGGAAACACCACTTCGAACGGAAACTCAAATTGCTCCAGCAACCAGCGGGTCCAACCCGATGGCATCGAACCGCCGTAACGATCCCACAAACCGATGCGCGGTTTGTGTAGCGTGATGGATCTGTCCGCGACCGGTGCTGCCCCACCAACAAACGTCACACCCGTTTCTTGCGCAATCTGTCGCAACTGCGCCAGCGAGGTGGAACGTGCGGGAAGGTAAAAAGTGCCTGGGCCAAAGTAACCGGAATCATTCGTCAGCGCATTGCCAAGCCGCTGCACCACGGCACCACCCACGTGCAGACGATTGACTGCGCGATAGGCGTCGTTGGCATCGGCGCGCAAATAAAAACCTTCAGCTTTCGTATTGGTGACCGTTCCGGGCGGCATCTGCACGACATCCCGCAGTGTGGTGAACGGGCCGGTAACAGCTTCCCAAACACGATCAAATTGCACGGCCATCTGCATCGCCAACGTCCAACCGGCAACATCATATGGCGCAATCGGCGGACCGCCTGGATATTGCAGATCGTCCGGATGATACTGCGGTTCGAACGCGTCGAGCACGTGCGCGCGGAATGCCTGGTTGCATGGCACAACGTAGCTTCCCGCCGGATAGGTCTTGCCAGCGAGCCTGAAGCTGTTGGTGGCGCGCAACACACGAACGCCATTTTCGATCAGCGTGTTAATGAAGCGACTGGCGGTGCCAAAATCGGATTGGTCGGAGGGAATGATGTAACCACGCGGATCACGTTCTTTGGGATCGCGGAAAATCAATTCGAAGACATCTCGTGGATCAGGTTTTTCCACTTCGGTTTCATCCGATGCGGTGGAGGTCTTACCTTTGTTGGCTGCCCTGGCTTTAGCTGCTTTCTTTTCCGCATCGGCACGCGCCTTCAATTCCTCCTGCGCTCGCGCCATAAGCACCGGTGAAGCGGTCCACGAGTCACGATTGCCCGCTACGATGGCATCACGTCCCATCGCGTAGGCATTCCACAATAGTTGTTCGCGGTGACGGGCGGCGTGATCGAGCACGGCGTAACTCGCGGTCAATGAATAATCCACGGAACTACGGAAATACCATTTCTGCGGTTCGACAGGCGCGAGAAGATCTCCCCGAGGCAATTGCATCTTTGGATTAAACGGAATCGTGATCGGCGTCGGGCTTCCGATGGTCTCGGTGAGCAAACCGATCATGTTGTGATAGTAGGTAATCGAGCGCAGCCCGCCGTTCCACCATGTCGAGTAACGGGCCCCTGATCGCACGGTCACACCCGGTTTACCCTCCGCCAGGAAGCGGTTCATCATCGCCGCACCCAGGGCATCAATCCCGCTGATGGCCCTGGGATCGATACGATAATTAAACGGATCGCGGAACGGCGGCGCAAACATCACGGAGCCAGCCGGACCGCTTTGATGGTGGTCGAAAACAATCTGGGGAAACCATTCGCGGAACATGACGCGATTCATGTTCTTGGTTTCAGCCTGGGCCACAGCGTAGAAGTCGCGATTGTTGTCGTGACCGATATATTTCTGGTAGAGGCGCGGGTAGTTTCCCAGCACACGTTTCTCCGGCTCAGGCTCGCGCATATACCAATCGGACACGAGATCCATTCCATCAGGATTGGCGAGCACAGCGAGAATGATGACTTCGTCGAGAATCCTGCGTGTCTCGGCATCGTTACGACTGATCAACTGGTAAACCGTTTCGATCAACTGCTGCGCTGTCAGGGTTTCGGATGCATGCAGTCCGCCGGAAATCCATACGATGGTGCGACCATCTTTCGCAAGTTTACGGGCATCGGCATCGGTCAACCCTTCAGCAAGTGCGAGGCGACGGGTTATGTCACGATACCGATCAACGCGACGCAGGTTCGAAGGGGAACTGATCACCGCCATTACCTGGGTGCGACCCTCTTCGGTGGGACCGATTGGCACAAGTTTCATCCGGCTCGATTCGCGATCGAGCTTTGTCCAATACGCGATCAGTTGCTGGTAGTTGGCGAGGTGATAGTCGTCACCAATGTTGAAGCCAAACTCCTTTTTCGGTGTGGTGATCTTGCGCTGGGCGTGGACCGGTGCCACGCAAACAAAGAGGCAGCAAACCAGCAGCAGCGACATCATCGTCCGGGATGGATGGATGAACCGAGTTAAAATGCGAAGGTCTTTCATGGGCAGGTCTTGAACTGGGTAGTCAAAATGGACAACTGCTTACCGGGTGGCAAGCCCAACAGGACGACCATCGAGTTTCCAACCGGGATCTATTGGAACTCCTAGATGTGTGAGCACCGTCGGCACAATATCCACTAAATAGGTTTGCTCCTCGATTTTGCCGTGCGCAGTTGAAGGGCCGCTAACGAGGAGAAATGCCGTGTTTATCTCCCAATTGTCATGCCCGGCACTGTGGGTCGTTCCGAAACCGCCATGATCGGTGCAAACGATGATGAGCCAATCTTCTTTCGCATAATTAACGCGTGATTTGAGTGCATTCAGGACGGTACCGATGTGGCTGTCCACGTTTTGAATCGCCCGAATATACTCCGGACGGTCCGGGCTAAAGCCCAATGTGTGACCGGTCGCGTCCACCTGGTGAAAATAAATAAACATCGCCGTCGGATCCTTCTCGCGAAGCATCCGCGCAGCCGTGGCTGCCATTTTTCCGTCCCCCTCATCTTCGCCGGCGAGGCGAACTTCAGGTTCGATATAAGGCTGTATCAGGAGGCGGATGCGATTGTCAGTTTGAAGTTCGAGATTCACGGCGCGTTGATTGCGACGGTAATTTCCCATGATGACACTTCGGTCGGTCCTGGTCGTTTTAAACCAGGCTTCCACCGTAAAGTCTCCCTGCGTGATACCGCGCATTGGCGTTTCAACCGGAATTTCAGTTCCGGGGGCGGCATCCTTGTGGTGAACCAGCAGTTGATCGGCTTTGACGGACCTGGGTAACGCACCTTTCCCATGGCCCTGTTCGGCAATGGCTTTAATCTCTGCCACAGTCAAAGCACGATTCCACAAACGCACCTCGCTCAGTTCACCCGCAAACTCCATTGGTCCGGTTCGAGTGTCGCGGCCAATAAAGAAAGAATTGCCGCCAAGCTCGAAATCACCGGCAACATCCTCCCCGCTGCCCGCCAGTGTTCCATTCAGAAAAAGGGAAACTGTTTTTCCCTCGCGCCTTCCAACGAGATGATGCCATTTCCCATCGCGGGTATCTGAAACGATGGAATCCGCTGAGACGGTGAGATCCATGGATCGTGCGATGCCACCACCCAAAGGCTGGACATGACGAATGTCCGCGTCGGAAACAATGAATTGATCAATCGGTTCCCAGGAAACCATGGAAACGGTCAATGCTTCCGGGCGAACGGCTTTGATCCTTTGAAAGACATGCGGAAACTCTTTGAAATTTCTGCCAAAAAAGAAGTTATCTCGCACCCCATGCTTATCCGCCCAGACTCCGGTCAAGATACTCGACCAACTGGGTCCGCTGATCGTGTTGTTTTCCCGATAACGTTCGCCGAGAATTTTTGTGTTGTCGGCAAAAGCGCCGTTCCGAATCAGCTCATCCATGCGAGGCGTTTTCGCCTTGGCAAGAGCGTCCGGACGCATTCCATCAACGCCGATGATCAGGACTTTCTTTTCCTTTGGATCGTTTGAGTCTTGCGCAAACGCAGGAAGAGAAACTGCCAGGATTGAAAGAGCGACCAGGACGATTTTTTTCATAAGCTTATCTCACCACGGGAGCGAAAACGTTTTCACAGTGGTCATGCATTTGATCGCTTCGACGACCCCCTCCTTGATGCCGAGACCGGAATCCTTGATTCCGCCGAAAGGCGAGTTTTCAATTCTATACCCTGGCACTTCGTTGATGTTGACTGTGCCGACCCGCAACCCTTTCACCGCTTCGATCGCACGATTCATATTGGTGGTGACAACACCGGAGGAAAGCCCGTAAGCCGTCGAGTTGGCGACCGCAATGGCATCGGCCAAATCACGCACGGCAATGATCGGCGCCAACGGGCCAAACGATTCCGAAACAATCATGCGCGCATCCCGGGGGACGTTCGTAATGACTGTGGGTGGGAACAGCGCTCCTTCTCGTTGACCACCGAGCAGCACCTGCGCTCCGGCGGCGACGGCTTCGTCGAGAACGGTTTGCAGGTAAGTTGCGGAGGCTTCGTCAATAACGGTTCCGACAACCGTTTCAGGATCGAACGGATCGCCGCACCGATAGTTCTTCGCCTTCTCCACGAAACGTTTGGTGAATTCTTCCAACACCGGTTGCTCGACCAAAATGCGTTTCACGGCAGTGCAACGTTGTCCGGAATTACGGAACGAACCTTCTGCTGCCAGGTGCGCCGCCAGGTCGAGATCGGCGTCATCCAGCACAATCAAAGGATCATTGCCACCCAACTCAAGCACGAGCCGTTTGTAGCCAGCGGTGGAGGCGATGTGTTTACCAACACGCTCGCCCCCGGTGAACGTGACCAGATCAATTCGCGGATCTTTCACCAATCGTTCAGCAACCTCTTCGCCGGGCCCGAGCAAAACACTCAGCATCCGGCCCGGCAACCCTGCTTCGTAAAGCAACTCGGCGAACCGAATCGCAGTCAGCGGCGTTTTCGCGGATGGCTTTAAAATGATTGGCGTTCCCGCGGCTATGGCTGGAGCCACTTTGTGAGCCACCTGGTTCAACGGATGATTGAACGGCGTGATCGCAAGCACCAATGAGAGCGGTTCACGCAGGGTAAATATCTTTCGGGCCTTGCCTTGTGGCGAAATGTCGCAGGAAAAAATCTGACCATCATCCCGCAAAGCTTCGATCGCCGCGAACCGGAGCACATCACTGGCACGACCGATTTCGTAGCGGGTTTCGCGCAGGCACAGGCCGGCCTCCGAACTGATCAACAGGGCGAATTCCTCCCGCCTCTCTTCCAACATCTGGCGCGCGCGATCGAGAATGGTCGAACGTTCATAACGGGTCAACGGAACAGCCGGAGCCAGCGCCGCTTCAATGGCTTTATCCACCTCCACGGAAGTCACCGTGGAAACAGTTCCAACGGGGCATCCATCGTAAGGACAACGAACGGTCAATTTTGTTTCGCTATGAACCGCTTTTCCTGCGACGTAACAGGGCAGTTCCAGAATGGTGTCAGGTCTCATAGTTGAGTTCCGTTGATGGTGAAGTCGAATAGATCGAAGTTACGCAAATCGCCACGGGCCTTCGCCTGATACCCGGCGTTCAATGGTTCTGAAATGACAAACGGAACCATCTCTTCATAGCGACCGCCGTGTGAACGCAGCCCGCCATCGAGGGCTGATAAATCGTGATGCGCCGTGGTGCGACCGACGACCACGTCACGCCCGGACATAACGACTAAATCGCCGATCCGATCCGCGGGAATCTCCAGTTTTTCCGCCGCGGTTTCGCGATCGTAAACCTCCGTGACACCCGGCAGCTTCATCAACCAGGAGCTAACTTCCATCAGCTTGGCTGTTGGAGGTAAATAGACCGACGCAAACGAGCCCAGCGCGCCATGATGCAGGACATAGGGATCTGTAATTGGCAAAATAACACGAAACCCTCCGCCGAACTTTTCATCCAGCATCGTCTCGAGATAAAGAACGTTCGGCTCGCCATTAAGCTTCTGCTTGGCGTTCATGCCGTGGTCGGCGGTGGCTCCGATGACAGCACCCAGTTCAAGCAGGTGTCCCAGTTCCAAATCAATGGCAGCGTAGAAGTCCAACACCTCTGGAGCCTCCGGTTCATACTTATGCTGCATGTAATCGGTGAACGACAGGTAAAGCAGGTCCGCCAAACCAGCGCGCACCAGCGCCACACCCGCGCGCAACACAAACAAACTGGCATTCGCGCTGTAGATCGCCGGTGCTGGTTCGCCCATCAGCTTTTCGACATCGGCGATGCCGTGGGTGGCGAGTTGGGCGTCGGCTGCTTTTTCGGCGGAGAAACCGATGCCGGTTAAACCATGCGACAAAATTTCGCGGAGTTTATCTTTGGCAGTTACCACAGCCACCTTGCGCCCCGCTTGTGCAGCAGCCGCCAGGAGGGTGTTGGCTCGAAGGTACTTGGCGGAATTCATCATCACTTCCTGTCCGCTCTCCGGATCGTAAAAGTAATTGCCGCTGATCCCATGAACGGCCGGGGAAACTCCGGTGACGATTGAGGCGTTGTTCACATTGGTGAAAGATGGCAACGCGCCTCGGGCCATTCCGCGAAAGCCGCGAATGGACATGCGTTGAAGATTCGGCATCAATCCGCGAGCCATGGCGGCATCCAGATATTCATCGGCGGAACCATCCAGGCAAATGGTTACGATGGGACGCTGGGCTGGCTTGTAGGTTCGTCCGTTTACGGAGAAAGCAGTGTTTGTTGGTGTCATAAAAAATTGAACTTAAAATTCCGTTCGAACAGAGACGCGAAACCATTCCTGGGTTTGCGCCAGTTTTACCGCTTCTTCCAAACAGCTTAGAGGCAGCGGCGGTCGCACCAGGCTTTCATAGGGATATTTGGCAACGGTATCGGACAGGAACTGCACCGCCTGGTCGAGGTGCCAGGGTGAGTAATTGTGAAATCCCCGGATGGTCAGGCATTTTCGAATGACCTGTTCGCCAGTCAGCGTCAGTGCTGAATTGGGATGGACCATCCCGACAAAACCGTAGAAGCCGCCCGCCCGCAACAACTGGACACCTTCCGGAACCAACGCCGCAACCCCGGCCACTTCCAGAACAGCATCCACCCCACCATCGGCGCTCTCCAGGATTCGTGCCCTAGCTTCCGGGTAATGCTCTGGACGTCCGTCCACCGGGATGCCGCCGAATGCAGGCACTTTGCTGAGGCGTTCGGGGCGCACATCCACACAAAAGATTTGTTCAACTCCACGTTCCCGGAGCAGCGCACATCCATACAAACCCAGCAACCCGCCTCCTTGAATCACAACGGATTTAGTTTTTTCCGGAATGCTGCCAACCACGTTGACCATCGTTGCCAAAGCGCAATTGGCCGGAACCATCACCATATCGGACAAATGATCTGGCACTCGAACCACGTGCGTGCCGGCTCGCAAAAAAATGTGAGATGCATAACAACCACTCAACCCGGAGCCATCGGTCACCGCTGCGTGTCCGTATTTGAACAGCGATCGACATTTCTCGGGCAAGCGATGTTCCTGGCACGGATTGCACACACCGCAACTGTCGGCCAATGTCCAGGTCACACGATCGCCAATGGTCAACCCGGAACGCTTGTTGCCAAGTCCCACAATCCGCCCCACCCCTTCATGACCCAACACCGTTGGAGTCGGTCCCTTCCGAACACCTGAAATCGTGTGAAGATCCGAACCACAAATGCTGGCCAACTCGATTTTGACCAGCACCTCGCCATCCATCAGCTCATTCGGCAATGGTTGTTCCACCGCGCGAAACGGTTTTCCGGGACCATCAAATATTTGAAGAAACGCACTCGGCATATATAAAAGTAGTTATCGTCGGATTGGCAGGATGCACACCGCTCCCACCATGCAAACAATGGCCAGCACCGCAAACACCGAACTGGTCTGGCCCGTTAATTGAATGATCCAGCCAATCAACGGTTCACCCGCTGCCGCAAACCCGTAGGCGCTCGCGTTCATCAGCCCAATGCCGGTGGCAGCGCGCCTGCGCCCCAGCAAATCCGGGCAGAGCGCCCAAAACGACGATTGCGGGCCATAAACAAAGAACCCGGCGAGGAACAGGAGAACCAGTCCAGCAAGGCGGTTGTCCGCCGGGACCACATAAATCAAGAGGGACACCACAGAAGCCAGCGCCATGAAGAGTGCGATGGGCCGACTGCGATTGGAACGAAAGAATCGATCTGAAATATAACCGCTGCTCAACGCGCCAAATGCCATTCCAACCGGCAACGCCATGGTAATCCAAACGCTCGAGGGATCTTTCTTCCAACCTTCACCGAGATAATGAAATGGCACCCAGATTAACAATCCATACCGCGCCAGGCTCTCGAAGCCAATCGAGACGCACCCCACCAAAAAGCGCCAGTTCTTCAAACAATGCAGATAACGATCCACCGATTTCTCACCGGTCGTCGCAATGGCATGATCGGCAGGATCCTCCGGCAACGGTTCAAACCCTAGATCCTGCGGACGATCCCGCGCCACGAAATAGAAAATAATTGCACCAATGGCCAACAACAACACCGGCAATCGAAACAACCATTGCCACGAGAGATGTTGGAGCACGAGGATGGACAGGGCAAAAATCATCACCGACGAAAAACCGGCGGAAAACACATACCAACCAAAAGCCCGTCCGCGTTCATGATGCCCCCACCAGTTCGAGAGCAACCGGCTTCCCGGTGCCCAGCTCATCGATTGTACATAGCCGTTGGCCGCCCACGGGATCAGCAACGACATGAATGTCGTCCCAAAACTGGTGATCCAGTTCAACACCACCGACATCAACGCCCCCATGGTCACCATGATGCGGCCGCCGAATTTATCTCCCAGGTTCCCGTTGATCGCCTGCCCGATGCCGTAGCATGCGAGCATTGCGCCGCTGATGAACCCGAGTTGACTGGTGCTCAACCCGTATTCTTCATGGATAAACTTGATTGCCCACCCGAAATTCTGTCGTCCTGTGTAAAAGAAAAGATAGCAGAGCATCAACGCCAGCAGCATTCGCCACTGTGCCCGACGGAATGTAACCGCAGAAGACTGTTTCTCCGCTTCAGTCGTGTTGGTAGTGTCGCGATTCAAGTGAAACTGATGATTTGTTTACCGGAACAGTGTTCACTTAAATACAAAGAAGGTGATTATCAGTCAACTCCGCGGTTGGTAAGTTTCACAAGCGGCACCTCGGGCGTGATCATTCAGAAAAGAATTCACTAATGTAGAGCCTGTCCGCAAAACGGATATTTCCTACGATGAATGAAATGTCTGGGATTGATTCAGTCTTACATGCGGGAGTATCGCGACCCTTCAGGCCGCAGGTTATTTGTTGACGGCATTGCCCAGGCCAGCGGCTGCCCCACTGCCATTTAGCGATAGCAAAACCATCAGTTCGCCGTTCCAACCAGCGGCGCGCACGGAGTGACGCGCCCTACCATGCGGGGGCGAGTTATTGTGGGCCCACTGTATGAGGGTAGTTGCAACCGCACTATTCGAATTCGCAGTTGATTCGAGGTAGGGCGCGTCACTCCGTGCGCGCCGCTGGGAAACCCGCTCGCATTCACTTGTTTATCGGCCTTCATTCCCTCCCACATTGGCCAATGCGCTTTGCGGGCAGGTGTCCCATGCACCTTTCTTTATTCGTGTTATTAGCCCAAATTCGGCAGTTACTTAACCGCTAATCTGCGCTAACCAACGCTAATCCAAGGGATTTGATAGGGAATACAGCTTGGCAACAAATCACTTGCCGGGTGAAGTCCTTGTTTCGTGTTACTGCTTCTCCATTAGCGACTATTAGCGCAGATTAGCGGTTAAACTGCGGTTTTTAGGATTAGTGTTCATTCGTGGTTTAAGCCTGCTCAGTCGCTTTTGCCACTTGATCGAATCCATTGTGCGGTCTTTGATAAGCTTCATGCATCACTGTTTTGCCCGGACCAACCTGAATTCGATTTTTGCATTACTCTTATTGATGAGCATCACTGGTTTTGTATCCGTCCCACTCATGGCGCAGACTCCAAATACTTCGGAGAAAAAGCCGTTCGGCATCGTCATCCATGGCGGAGCGGGTGCGCCGGATAAACAACAGATGACGAAAGAAAAGGAAGCCGAGTATCACGCCAAATTGAAAGAAGCCCTGCAAGCCGGCCACACCATCCTCGAACGTGGCGGAACGAGTCTTGATGCCGTTGCCGCAGCGATCACGATCATGGAAGATTCACCACTGTTCAACGCTGGCAAAGGGGCGGTCCTGAATTTCGTCGGCCACGCTGAACTGGACGCCTCAATCATGGATGGAAGCACCTCCGCCAGTGGCGCGGTCGCCGGCGTCAAGGAAACGAAGAACCCAATCCTCCTGGCGCGCGCCGTCATGGAAAAGACATCGCACGTGATGCTCGCCGGTGAAGGAACTGATCTGTTCGCCCGCGAGCAGGGCTTACCCCGTGTGCCCAACGAATATTTTATCACCGACCGTCGCCGCGAAGCATGGCAACGCCTGAAAGATAAAGAGAAAGAAAACAAAACTGCTCCCAATAACAAAACTTCCGATCGCAGTGATGCCCCACAAATTCCAGACTCAGAGGAAACCGGTTTCGGCACGGTTGGCGCCGTCGCTTTGGATCGGGACGGAAACCTCGCGGCCGGAACTTCCACCGGCGGCCGATTGAACAAAATGGTGGGACGCGTCGGCGACAGTCCGATCATTGGCGCCGGAAACTACGCGAACAACAAGACCTGTGCTGTTTCAGGAACGGGCCATGGCGAATACTTCATCCGGACTGTGGCGGCCCACACCATATCTGTCCTGATGGAACACCGCCAACGCGATGTGAAAACAGCGACCGAAACCGTCCTGCGCGAGATTGAAACAATGGGTGGTTCCGGCGGAATCATTGCCATTGATAAAGAGGGCCGTGTCGCCCTGCCCTTCAACACGCCGGGAATGTATCGCGGCTACCAGTTGAACGGAGCTGAGGCAAACGTGGCCATCTGGTAACCGAGAACGAGTAAACCCGGATAAGAACAGCGCGCGTCGAATCCGCAACCAAGGTAAAACAGGCATCTTGCCTGTTAAGATGGGAACGCGGGTAAGCAGGTAAGCAGGCTTGTCTAAAAATGGGTGGAACGGGCTACCAGCCCGTTGCGGC
>JACDHS010000015.1 GCA_013820875.1 Verrucomicrobiota bacterium
TTGGGCGCAAGGCTGACGGAATGCCAGGCTGGCTGACCATCTGGCGTGGCTGGCAGCGACTCATTTGGATGTGCGAAGGATTAGAAAGCCTTAAGGTAAACTAAAAAGATGTGGGTAATGACAAGGGCTGGAAGCCTATCCTACTTCGACTGCGCCGCGTTCTTGATGCGGCTCACCAGCCATTTGTGTTTCCCGCGCGGGGTTTTCTCGACCTCGGAGACTTCGCGAAAAACGATCCTGAAATCGTCCGCCAGCTTGCGCCGAATTCCTGATTCAATTTGCTGCAAACGGGAGGAATGAAAACGTGGTCCCGGGACGTAACGAAACTCAGCGACGCCGGGTTGATCCTGGAAAAATTGCACAGCGTAAAGATCATCAAACACTGCGTCATGCATGTTGAACGCGGTTAAGGAAATGCGGCGACCGGTGTTGCTGACGAGGAATTCCTGTTCGCGGCCAGCTATTTCCACCGCGGCAGGCCAGGGGAATTCTTTATTATCATCTGTCGCAGCGGACAACCGAACATAATCCCCAGTGCGATACCGAACGAGCGGCATGACTAGATTATGAAAGGATGTTCCAATGACTTCCTGAAGCCCTTCCGAATCAGGTGGACCGAATTCAACAAACCCATACTGCGGCCAAAAATAAAACAGTTCTGAGTCGCGCCCCTCACCAGCAAGAATCACGCGTTCGGAATGCCCATACCAACGATAAACACGCGCCTTAAAGACTCGTTCGAGAAGTCTTTTTTGTGGCAAAGTTAGTCGTTCGGAACCACATAAAACACCGCGAAGGGGAACTCGCCATGTTTGTCCTGCTGTCTCCAGGAATTCGGCCAGTTGCAATGCGGCCGACGGATAGGCATGCAGCAGGTCAGGCTTAAATTTTTCAATCTGTTCCAGGTATTCAGGAAGGCGGTCCTGGGTGAGATGATAGGAGGAGAGCATCAACCAATCGCGTGTCGCATCGTAACTTGAGATCTTTCCCTGCGCCTTGTCGCTCGTCACATGACCGCGAATGACGGCGAGGCGAGCGCCAGTGAAATAGCCGGCGCGCCGCCACATGGCTTCGAGGAATGCCTGCTCTTTCGGACGACTCACTCCTTTGTGCAAATAAAAACCCACCGGGACACCGGTTGAACCACCGGTCGTGATGTAAAGGCGGGAAGATTTGGGAAACGCCGATGAAACCATTTCCGGCAAATGATCTATCACCAGCCTTTTATCGAGCAGCGGACAATTCTGCAGATCGTCGGGCGACCTAATCCGCCAGTCAAAACCGGCTTCCGCAAAAGCCTTGCGGTAAAAGGAACAATGCTGACCCGCATCTTCCAAGGTTTTGCGGAGTTGCTCAAATTGGTATTCACGAATTTGGGCAGGAGACCATTTCTCACCCTCTTCCATCAGTGATTGGAACTCCGGAAAGTGTGCGCCCAACCGCACGCGCACCGGCAAGGAGCGATACATTCTCCCAATGGCACGCTTCGCACCCTGGGGCATTCGCTCGTAAAGGGAGAGGAGCGGATAAAGACGATCCTCCAGGCTCATGCAGAAAGAGACTTGGTTTGCTTTTCAATGGCACCTGTCCACCCGAAGTGCGGTTTGAAATGAAAGGTCTCTTCGATTGCATCCAGTTTGCCATTCCAGGCTGGATTGTTCGAAATCACCTGGATGTCTCCTGGAGAAAAATTAACAAAACTCAACTCGCGCATGTTGAAACTATTTTTCAGCAAACGAATCTTTTGCCAGTCAAATCCCATCAAAGTCGCCGCCACACAATCAACTGCTACCGGGTGCGTCCCCGCAATGATGACACCGCACGGTTTGGGATCAGGCGCCATCGGCCCGTTCCCTTCGCCACCCACAATTCCATCCACCACAGCGAGATAACGGATCGGTTTAGTGCGACGTTTCCCCGCGCCATCGAAAAAGAAGAGGCATTTATTCAGATCGAGGACCATTCGCCAGCAAGTATCGTTGCCAAACCAGTTCCCGGAGCGAACCACTTTTTGCGTATCGCCAAAGTAAAGGCGCCCCAATTTTTTCAATGGCACAAAAAGGCGCGACAAGGTGGGCCGATTTTTCAACCAACGTTTTGCTGTCCCCATCAGCGAACGTTCCATGCGGGCCTTGGAGGTTGCCACCGGAAACTGATCGCCACCCTGTTCTGGCGTTCCTTCGGTATGATGCGGAAGCCAATTCTTATTGGCATTAATGCCTACAAGATTTTTCAGCGCACAAGTCAAACCGACCTTCTTGTGTGTCTTCAGTTTGGGCAGGTTGATAAACACATCCGCATCCATTGGCGTGCGACACAGCATGTATTCATGACGCGTGCCGGTGTGGCGCTCATTGGTTTCAGCCATGTCATAAGAGGCACCGTAAAGCTGGCCTTGCCCGGAAAACTCAACAAACTCGCTCGCCTCATTCAACTGCACGTGAGTGCTGCCGAGAGGATCGCCGGGTAACGACGTTTTCGAAACCGTCACCCCATCCACCGCGTGCCATTCCTCCGGGCGCAGATCGAGCAATTCAATTTGCACGCCTGGGAAATCTTTACGGCACCGCGCCACCACCTCATCCAGACGGCAATACTCGCGCAACCTGGCAAACGAAGAATCCGTCTGCGGCGCATCACAAATGATAATTGAACCGCGACCTTGAAGCTTTTCCGCCACCCAACTTGTCACCTCTTCAATGACGGCCGGATGGGTGACAACATGTTCCCATTGGTTTGGACCGGGATGGCGCTCGTCGTGTTCTTTGACCCAATTTGGTTTTAGCACCACGCGTTCGCCCGGTTGAATGACGAAATCCAAAGCCGACAAAGTTTGACGAACGACGTCCTTTACGACTGCGACATCGTAAGTAGCTGCCGATTTGAAAGCGGCAACACGACTCTGTAAAAATTGTTTCTCCGGATGAAACACTGGGAGAAAACTATACATCAAAAGGGCAAATTGTTGAGGTTTTTTGCAAAACAGGACCTTTGATTAACCGGTTAGCAAGAATTTTTGCCGAACCTGCCAGGGGGTCGCCTTTCGTCGCTGCTGGATGATTTTTCTTTTTTTCAGAATCTTGCGCAGGTTCTTCAGCACGAAACTGTAGGCCTTCAATGAAGTGCGCTCAAACAGCAGCACATAACCAAAAATAGCGACTTGGCGGGGCACAATGTAGAAGAAATCTTTCAAAAGATTGATGCCATCCTCGTTTTTCAAGAGCAACAGCAGATCATTTTTAACGGCATGGTATTTCATCTCCGGTGCAATCTTACGACGTAAGGAAAGATTTCCAGGTTTGAAATGGCGCGGATGAACTGCAACGCAACGTGCTTCGAAAACAGTCTTCCAACCGAAGATCTGCGCACGCCACGCTATGTCATGATCTTCCTTGTGCGCAAAAAACATGGAATCAAAGAACTCTCCATTCACTGAGATTTCATCAATCATTTTCCTGCGAAATAACGGTAAAGCACCATCGCAACCAAACACTTCACGTGATGCAGGAGTTACAGTCGATAACGGAGCACAGTGGAATCGAAGAATCGGATGACGGGAACGTGACATAAGAAGGCCGGCACCATCTACCGTGCAGTCCGGTTGCACCGGCTCACCCTGGAGCAACAATCCGCAAACGGTGCCCACCTGCGGATCCACTTCCATTCGGGCAACGGCTTTTTCGATGTAATCCGGCGGCAGAACCACATCGGGATTCACAAGCAACACCATTTCACTCTGGGTACTTGCGATGACTGAATTGTGCCCACCACAGAACCCAGTGTTGATTTCGCCGAATCGAATAATAATCTGTCCGGAGAATTTCTTGAGAACCTCGCGAGTTCCATCCTGAGAAGCGTTGTCGTGAACTACTATGGAAAGCGGCCCGTAATTCTGGTTGAGCAAGGAGTTCACGCAAGCCTCGATGCACTGGGCATGATTCCAGGTGACTACCGAGGCAAGCACCCGAAAATCTTTGGACTGGTTCTCGTTGAAGTCAGCTCTGTTCACAAGATGGCAAAAAATTATCAGCCGCAATTCGAGTCCGTTGCAATTAGCACCGGTTTACGTTGGAGGCAAGCGACAATGAATGTTTTACATACAAAGAGCAGTGGCTCGCCCCCCCCCCGTGAAGAGCCTCAAGATAAATAGTTGGTATTCAAAACTTCTGGCGCAATCGTTGGACCTGTGGAACCGTATTGGCTAGTGTGCATTAATTTGTCCTCACCTACCTTCAGATGAATCATAATCAGATAAGGGCACTTTCGCTTTTAATTGGCGCCGCATTCTTTGCGGTTTGTATTGGATATTCGGTCGCAGTAGAGCAGTACTTTTTACTTGCGCTCGCAACTTGTGGAGTGATTGGAACCATTCTCTTCCTGATGCCTGGCTATATTCCGTTGTTGGCATTTGGCCTACTCACCCCCTTTGCAATTCCTTTACCCTTCATCTGGGGGTTTCCTCCCGTCTTGTTCGTTTTGTTATTCTGCTTCCTGAAGAAGTCGTTTCGCGAAGGGTTGGCCCGCCATACGAATCAAAGGATTAATGTCATGATCGTACCATTTTGGATTTTCTTTGGATGGATCTTTATTCGTTACTGTATGAATCCAGTCCTTCCCAACGCCGCTGGTTTCGGGGAAAATGTGACTGGTTTTCGGCCCTACCTTAATTATGGGATCTGCTTTGCGCTGGTAGCAACCCTTGGTTTTTTCATTCGGGTCCGTGCCGATATATCCAAGATGATCCGGTGGATGGCTTGGGTTTCACTTTTTCTCGTTTTACTACTTGTACCACTCATGTTTGTTCGAAGCATGGGCGTTGCGGCGGTGCTGCAATATTTAGGTCTTTATGTCGACATGTACGACAACGGGGTTTTTCGATTCGTTGTTCTTCCATTTTTTGGAATCATCCTTGTTTCACTAAGCCTGTTACCTGAACTGCTCCAAATCAGAACTACATTTCGATGGTTTCTACTCAGCATCGGCGGGTTGGCAGTGGTGTTGGGAGGAAGCCGCAGTGGTTTGCTAATGGCTAGCGCTGTCGTCCTCGTCATTCCGTTGCTGCAGAGGAATTTTCGAAAGTTCACCGTAATTCTAGTTGCCATTGGTGCATTTTTTACCGCGGCGTATTTCGTAGGCGAGAAGGTTGGTCGTGGTGATGCGGCGGTGTTGCGCGTGCTGGCACTTGTCAGTCCGAAGGTTGCCGAGAGCACACAGGCTGCCGGAACGTGGGAATTCCGGGAAATACGCTGGAGAAGGGCTTGGATGGAAATTCAAAATCGACCGCTCGTTGGCAGAGGCTACGGCGGAGTTGAGAATGCGTTTATTTGGAGTAACTGGAGTAACTTCGAAGATGCTCGGGTGGAAATTGATATCGCCTCAGGCGGTGTACACAATGGGTACATTGCCTGTGCGCTGATCTTCGGAATTCCTGCTGCACTGTTGTTCATTGGTATTCTAGCTTGGACAATTTGGCGCAATGCCAAAATGGCGATGAGAGAGACCTCTGATTCTTTTTCAAAAAACATTCATGCCTTCGTGTGCGTGAACCTCATTGCTTATGCATTAACTATTTATATTGGCACGGATTTAAACAACCCGATGCTTTGGTTCCTAATGGCGCTTGGCGTTTTAATGGAGCGAGTGAAGCGTGCTAAATCGTCGCGATTGCCGCCCAAAGAAGCTGTTGTGCCCAATCGCACTCCTTTGCACGGAGCGCTCAATACGGGTGGGGCGGGTTCTGCCCGAGCCATCGTTTGATTCGACGGACTTCCCTTCTGATCCAGCGGATCCGACGTAAAGGATCTGTATAAATGTAAAAGCGGCTACGCAGCTCCCCCAAAGAAAAATGCGATTTTCCGTAGATTCGCCGAATACGGAGAAACTCCTGAAACTGTTTGACCTGATTTGCATCCGTAATAGACCCGGGACGTCTGCGGTAATAGGCTAGTACATGCGGGATGGGAACGCATCGATAATGGTGCATAGCTCGCACCAGCCATTCATAATCCATCGCATATTTATTCGATACATCGAGCAAACCGACCTTTTCGTAGACACTTCGGTGGACGAAAGTCGCGGCTTGATTGATTCCGGTACGGTATCCTAAGAGGTCGTCGAGGTTATAGTCCCATCCTGGGACGGTTTGTTCCACTGTTCCGTCGTAACGGAGGATGATTTGGTCTCCTGAAAAGATTCTGACGTCGGAGTAGCGCGCAGCATACTCCAAAAAAACTTTACATGCATCCGGTGAGAGCATGTCATCCGCGTTAAGCCAAATGATCCAGTCCGCTTTGCTGCGGAGAATACCCTTATTCACTGCGTCCGATAACCCTTTGTCGGGCTCCGAACTCCACTTAATTCCTGAGGCTGCTCGCAAAAGTTCCACGGTGCCATCGGTTGAACCTCCGTCCACGATTAGATGCTCCAACTGGTCAGAGTCGAAACCTTGAGCACGCACAGACTCCAAGTTTTGAAGGATGAAATTCTGACAGTTGAACGAAGGCGTGATAACAGAGAAAATCATCTGTGCCCCTCCGCATACTGGCCCTTAAGGCAAGCATCAAAGGCATCAATCAGCCTGTGCCAAGGCCATTCCTTAGCAGTGTCCAACCCGCTCCTGATAAGACGCTCTCGCAACTCCTTGTTGGCGTGCACTTCTTCTATAGCTGCGGCCAAATCTTCGGGCCGATCCGAAGTAACGATTAGGCAGTTATACCGATCTTTGCAAAAATCCCTGATCCCTCCTGAGTCAGTAGTTACAACCGGCGTTCCACAGGCCATTGCTTCAAGAAGGGGAAGACCGAAACCTTCCATTGCAGAGGTTGAAACAAAACAGGAAGCACGTCTGTAGAGGTCCGCCAGCTCATAATCATTACGTGATGCAGTCGCTTCAAGGTCTAAATCATCTACCCTGAACAGCGTGGGACTGTGGGACGCCACGAGAAATCGGCTACTTAGACGTTTGTTTAATGCTCGTGCCGTGGCAGCAAATAAATCAAACCGTTTAATCGGGTTGCTATTCCCGATCGCCATGACAAAAGGCTGAGCATTGCCTGGCTCGCACTTCACAGAATCAGGATGAAAGATACCGGTGTCGACGCCCAGCGGAGCAATCATTGAGTTCACACTGTGCTGTTCGCGAAGCATTTGAGCCGTCCATCGGGAATTGGTGACACATTCCACGCGTAAGTGATAGGTCAGTCTGGCCGCTATCGTTCTAACCTTTTTCAACCACGCCGATCCTTGTCCATACGCGCCAAAGGCAAGAGGTTCATAATGCTGAACAAAATACAATCCCCGGTCACAGCGCCCGATAGCCTTACTGAATCGCACGGAGTAGGCGGTCATGAAAGCATTGGCGATAGCGACGTCCACCCGGGGCGGCAACCCAAACGCCAGCTGCACTTTTTTAATCAGGCCACCTAAAAGGCTATCACCCGCATCGCTGCCGACGATATGCACGTTTACTCCTGGATCAAGTGGGAAAAAGGGGCTGTGGCGCCCACGAGGAACTACAAACGATACATTATAATCCCGAGCTGCCAGTCCATTCGCCAGGACCGTAAGAACGCGGATTCCTCCACTGCTATCGAATCGAGAAATCGGAATGGCTACGTTCATTAAAAGGGACGCCTATTGTACACCAGTTCACAATGGCTGCCAATTCAAAGCGAACCAATGCAGGCTGTTGCCTTGTGGATGAGAAAAGTAGAAAAACGTATAGGGTTTAAATACCAGCCAAGGGTAGCAAAATTGGGGGTGCCATCTTGTTGTGAAAATTTCAAGTAATCAGTCTTTTTGAAGGCTCCGGTAGATCCCCTGCAGCCGAGCTGCCACTGACGGCCAACTAAACTCCTTTGAAAGTCTGGTTGGCTTTGCCTCGTGCCAACAACCCTGAAGTGTTCTGACAACTTGGTCTAAAGACGGATATGACACTTGAGGCAGATCTTTGAACAATGGATCGCGCGTGTAAGCTGCGCGCTGCAAGAGAACCGGTTTCCGAGCAGCCATTGCTTCAAGAACACTTATAGGCTGCGTCTCTGAGGCACTCAGCAAGGCGACCATTCTGGAAGCATCGTAAGCAGATTGCAGCAGTGGGTCATGATTGTTCAGGTTTTGGAGCCATCGACCGCCGAATTCTGCATTGGCTTGAACCGCCCTGTCTACTTCCGCTCCATAATCTTTCTCTCCTGGCAATACTGGGCCAAGTAAGACGAGAGGCAATTTCAACGCATTGCAAGCTTGAGCCAGCAGCAGCTGTCCTTTCCGTCTTTGAATTGCTCCAACACATAGAACGAAGGGCGATGCGCCATAGCGGTCCTGCCACGGCTTTGGACTCAAATGATAAAATTCCGGTGCAATGCCGTGAGGGATCACCTCGATCCGCCCCTTATCGACGCCGTAGATTACGTGGGCTGCTTCAGCATCAGCTTTCGTGGCAGTGACAATTCGTTGCGCATTCACGACTGCGTTATAGCGTGAACTTCTCCGAAGCACTTGAGAGTTTAAGTACTGTCGGATTGCGGCAGACCACATACATATGGCACTGGAATCACTGCCAAAAAGCAGAGTGATAATATATGGGCGACGCGCTTCCCGTACGAGTTCCACCACCTGTGCTAAATAAGAGGGCAACCCGATGAAATGATAGATATCCGCAGGCGGCTCCTTTGTCGTCCAATCGAACAATTCGGCGCGAATGTCGCCCCCAAGGGCAGAAAGCGTCTCGAATGTGCGCAGCGCCTGGACCTGGAGCCCTCCTGTCATCAGGTTCATGGGATATTCCGGCACGATGCAGACCCGCATATTAGCTCTTTTTCTGAAATGCCCGATTGTGGCCAACCGCGAGGATTTCGCTAAAAAGGGCCGAATCGATTTCTGCCGCAACCCTCGAAGGTCCGGGATGCCCCGCAGTAGAAAAGGCAGGTGGCCTAAAGTCTGTCTGCAGTGATGAATCGTCGAGGATTATGATGCCTTTCGATGCAAGGGCAGCGGCACAGGTCTCCCAATCCTGGAGTGCAACTTCGTAGTCGTGATTACCATCGATATACGCGATCTGCCATTTGCCAGCACTAATAAAAGTCGAAGCTTCCGCTGATGTTGATAAAGATCGGCAAATGCGCGGAAGCGGGAGGTTGAATCTGTTATGGTTGGTGATGACATCCTCGTGATAGTTTATTTCCGTTCGATACCCGCTGACAGAGTCGCCGATCGAACTGAATGGAGATACACAGGCGATGTCACATTCGAACCCGAAATGTTCCGCCAGAAGTTTCCACAGAGTAATGGTTTGACCGCGGTAGACCCCAATCTCCAATGCGGTCCCAGGGCGGAAATGTTCAAACAGAAGAAACCACATCGCATGGAATGCGTCTTCCCCAAAACCTCTTCCCGCTGCCGAAAAATATTTTCGATGTGCCTGCAATTCATCTGGCAAATAGTGATCGAAGTAATAGGCGCAATAGAGATAAAGCTCGGTTCTTGAGAGCTGCTGATGCTGCAACTCATCCAGCTTCATCATACGCTTCAAGTGAGCAGGCAAATTGCTCGCGTTCCGGCGCTTTGCAATCAGTTTACGTATTCTGGTTTGAACTCCAAGCATGTTACTTATCCGTTGAGTTTCGCAAGGAGAGCACAACAAGGGCCTGATCTCCTAATGAGACAGCATCCATCAATCGATTCGCGGTGGAAAGGGATAGCCCCAGCTTTTTCCACCCCCTGAATCCAGAGCTGCTGTATTTGTAGAATCGTTCAATTTTCAAATCGCAGTTATCAGCCAAGCGAGAGAAGCTCTTGTAGGTAAAGAAATTACAATGCGTGGGAGGCACCACCATCTTCCATTTACCTTTGCGGATCTTGGCTGGCAAAGAATCGCCAAAAGGGAAGGAGAGGAACATTTTTCCGTTATCATTCATGTAACGCTTCATCAACCGAATCATCGGCTTGGGGTCGGGTTGATGCTCGATCACATCCGTTGCTGAAACTGCATCAAACCTCTTGTTGAAAGTTCCTTCGGTTAAAAGACCATTCACAATTGAGATTCCTTTGTCTCGCGCGGAAATTTGCCCCCATCCGCCAGGCTCCACCCCAACCGAATCTATTCCGATTTTTTTCAACTCGGCCACGAGAAATCCGGAACCACTTCCGACATCCAGCCAGTCTTTGGGTTGCCAACCTGGGCTCTTGACCTGCCTAAGGATCAAATTCGCTGTGACGAACGTGTGCGCCCCTTTGATCTCTCCCTGGCAAAGATGACGATAATAGGCGTCATCGCTGGCCATGAGCTCATTTGTGATATGCCGCCTGAACTCTTCCGAATTGGACAAGGTTTCCGGGTTTGTACGCACATCCGCAAAGAAGTGGGTGCAATCGCAGCACTTATAAAGTTGATAGCCGCTTTTCGAACCCCAGTCCTTCAGGTGCACATCGTCGCAGACCGGACAATGTAGGCGCTCAGATGATTTAAGGCTGGATACCATTTGGGAGACAAACAATAACTACTTCTCTCACGACGTCAAAGAAGACCAATACGTTTTTCGAATGATTCTGAGACCAGGAACTATGAAAAATAGTGTAAATCCAATCACCGTTGCCCACACCGCGCCTGGAGCTCCCATTATCTTACAGAGCAATATTTTCAGGATAAAAGAAGCTCCAGCCGCAAATGCGAGTAGAACAAGTTGCTTTCTCAGCAAGGACGTTGAGTTAAAAACGACCGCGATCACTCCGACAACGCTGTTGGTCAGAATGAAAACGGAGAAGCTCAAAAGTAGATTCGATGACGGGGAAACAGATTCTTTCAACCAGATTTTGATTAATGCCCCCCCAAAAAAGAACAAGATAGCTGCGAACAACGAGCCAAACAGTAAACTCAGTTTCAGCGAACGAACTATTGTTTTACGGACCCAGTCGAAGTCGTTTCGAGCCACGGCTTCTCCATAAGCGGGCCACAACGCTTGCAGAAATGCCCAATATAAAAACGCAATTTGGGACAAGCGTTGAACTACGGAAAAGGGAGTGACGGCTTCCGGCCCATTCACACGCGCAATTATCAGGGCATCCGTCTGCATACCTAGAACTGTCAATACGGTTAACCCAAAGAAGAGGCCACCGGTCGAAAGCAGCGTTCGAGCGCTCCCTTTGTCCATTGCAGCGATCGAAGGACGCGCCCATTTTTTTCTAAAACCAAACTGAACAACGAAGCCAAGTAAATTGGCAAATAGTGGACCGGCAAGAAGGCTGAAGACCAACGCTCGAAGACCAAGATTCATTTTTATTGTCCCGATTATCAATGCCAGGCTGAGAACATTCCCGACTATTTGTACCAGGTAATTGCTAAACCCTTCCTGCAATCCCTCCTGCAAGCGAAGAATCACGGTAAACGGCAGGCTTACCGCAAACATTCCAACCAACACCATGATAGCTTGATCGACCGCAAGCCCCGAAACGCCAGAAGGAACATTAAAGAAGGAGTGAACGGATATGAACGGCTTCACAGCAAAGAGCAGGAGCCCGATCGAAAACCCAATAATCAAAAACAAGCCGAAAGCAGTGGAAACATGCCGTGCTACCAACCGTCGATCGTCCTTTCCGTGTGCCGCAGAGATCATATTTAATAAACCATTCCCTACACCGAAATCAGCGACGCCCAAAATAAGGAAGATGGAAGTGATGGCAATCCAGAGCCCATATTCTTCGGGGCCTAGATAGCTTAATGTGAGTGGAACCGTTATCAGGTTCGTTATCACCGAAACGCCCTTGGCGGCAGCAGAAGCTGCGGTGGTCATCGCAATCCGACGATACCTTTCCTTGGATTGCCCCTCAGCCGTTGCCGTCTCGAAAGCGCGCCATCGCAAAAGTGACAGGATCGTTCGGACTCGATGCATCAAGCTAAACGGCATTGGCCCTGAAAAGTAGCATCAGGAAATTCAGAGACAACGATTTCGTTCAAAAAGCGGGGTTATAGAAAACTAAACTGCCCTTTGCAACTATCGAACTCCGACCACCCGCCAACCTGTTGATCTCGCGGGGCCATCTCGAAGCCGAACGGCTTGCACGAAGTTGGTCTGATTCATGAACCAGACTGCTAAACGGCCATCGTGATGTCGGATCAGGATATCTTTCTCACCGTCGTCATTGAAATCACTTAATCCAGCAACTCTCCACCCAACGGGGGCAGGCTTGCCCTCACGAAGCACCACACGATTCACCAAATTTGTCTCATTCATTTGCCAAATGGCCATTCGGCCATCATCGTGTTGGAGCAGAACGTCAGAATGTCCGTTGTGATCGAAATCGTAACTGGCCATGGCGCGCCACCCTAAGCCTGCGGGCTTGCCATTATGCAGCACACCCGAACCGAGGAAGTTTGTGCCTTCCATGAACCACGCAGCTAAACGCCTGTCTGTGTTCTGCCACAAAATATCTTTCTTACTGTCGCCATTGAAGTCTCCAAAGCCAACGAAGCGCCAGGCAGAGGACACCGGCTGTCCGTTGCGCAGAAGGGCTGTTCCCACCCGGTTCGTTTGATTCATAAACCAAACTGCCAGCGTGCCGTTTGTCTTTTGCCATAAGTAGTCAAGTTGCCCATCGCTGTTAAAATCATTCACACCGATTATGCGCCAAGCCGCGAACGACGATTCTGGAAACTGGCCCACTAGTGTAGAGTGTTGGAAGTTCGTTCCATCTAACTGCCATAGTGCCAAACGGCCATTGTCATTTTGCCAGTGAACTAGGTTAAACAATCTTAAGGTGGCGTTCGAACTTATTGCAGTACCAAATTCATTCGAAACCAAAAAGGAGTAGTCACCATTATGCTCAGTGCGAGCAGAGGAAATTGTGAAGGTCGAGTTTGTCGCCCCTGCGATATCGCTTCCATCGAAGCGCCATTGATACTGAAAAGGGCCTGTACCGCCAACCAGGGCATGGAAGGAAACGCTTTCATCAAAAGATGCAATCTGATGTTGTAGCTGTCTGGTGATAACCGGAGGCATATTTAAGAGCGCTGCACCATGAGCACTCCCCAAGTGGTTTGAAACCACGATGGAGTAGAGACCAACGTTCGTCACTTGAGCGATAAACGAGTAAACGGAATTCGTCGCTCCCGAGATAGCGCCGCCATTGAAGAACCATTGATAGCGGAGCGGTGTACCCTTCGCACCGGCAGAGAAAGCCACATTGCTCCCCGGAAGTGCCGTTTTACTCCCAGAGAAGGATGTCAAAGTAGGAGTGATTGAAAATGTAAGCGATTTAACCCCACCAAGATTATCTTCAAACAAAACCCGGTAAACGCCAATATCGGTCGCTTGAAGATTGTCTCGGAAATAGGCGCGGCCAATTTGTTGAGCTAATAGATTCGTCTCAGAAAAAAACCAATCAAACCCAGCGTCTGCCAAGTTATTTCCCGTTACCGAAAACAAAGCATCTGCACCATCTGCAAACGCGTCACCGGGCAAAATGGTTTGCAAAATCAAGAAATTGGATGAGATCGAGGAGTTGGAAAGTGTGATGGCATTAGTGGTAAACACCCCGGCACCACCACCAATATCAGAACTCCTGACGAAATTTTCGTTTAAGCTGCTGTCCTTAATGACCAGTGTGTTGTAATTGGCAATTCCACCGCCTGAAGCGTTCCCATCCTTTGCTCTCGACGGATAGTATGTAGAACCCGCACCACCGAACGCTATGTTCGCAGAAACAATGCAATTCGTTAGAAGTGCTTTCCCGACATTATAAAGAGCGCCCCCTTCAGCGGCACCACCTTCAGTAGTGGATAAGAGCCAACCGAGCGAAAATACGTTTGATCCGCCGCCGCCGTATGCGGCATTTGAATACAGATCTGTATCAACAAGGGCAAGGCGATCAACGTTGTAAATTGCTCCTCCCATCGCGTGCGCTCCCGCCCCAGGCCCTCGTGTGCCAAGGTTTCCACCCATTACGTGATTGCTCACCACTAAGCTGGACTGAAAGGAGACGAGCCCGTTCTGATTGAAACACGCGCCCCCAAAGCCATGAAGCCCAGTAGCGTTGTTTCCTGCAAAGGTACTTTTAATTGACTCACTCTTCCCTCCCTCGTTGTAAAAAGCTCCACCGTATCCGACTCCCGAACGCCCTCTGTCGCCTCCTCCTCCCGCTAGACAAGAATTAGCATCGAACCGACATTTTGAATGAATCACTGTTCCATTGCGATTGTAGACTGCGCCACCATATCCGTTGCCCCCATTACCCTGTGGGCCACCACCGGAACCGGCGAAGGCCGCATTCGCCTGAAAAACGCAGTTGGTTAAGGCCAATTTCGCGTAATTACAGATGGCCGTTCCTCCTGCATCGCCGCCTTTGGCTGCAAAAAACGAATAAGCGTAACTATCGATTATTACCCAACTGCCTCCAGAACCACCGCGTGTAACATTGGTGGCAAAAGTGGTCTCATCAACCATGGTATCTCCTAAGTTCAGAATAGCTGCCCCCAAACCATCCCCACCCTCCTGGGGACTCACGCTTTTGAATCCGAGTCCTCCACGTCCGCCAATGGCTGAATTATAAGCAATGAAAGATTTGGATAGTCTGAGGCTCCCAGAGTTCAAGATCGCTCCGCCAGATCCTTGTTCACCTGGAAATGAAACATTCGCATTAGTTGCTTCCGACCACGACTGTGGAAACCCAGGTTGACCCACCGCAGAATTGCGCAGGAAAGAGCAATTCGTTATCGTAACAAATCCCCCGTCGTTATAGAGACCGCCACCGCTGGTGCTGAAGCCATCAACCACAGCGATATGTTTCAAACTAACTTGAACGTTGGTTTGGACGTAGAAAACCCGGTTTGAACCACCCCCGCTGATACTGACGGAATATCCATTTCCATCCAAAACGGTGTTCTGTGAAATAGTAATGGTATTGGTCAGGTAAATAGTGCCTTCGCAGGCGAAGGTGATGGTGCCGCCTCCTTCCAGGGCGGACAAGAGTTCGGCTTGAGTGCAGTTGGTGATTACTCCGGCGGCGTGCAGGCGGGAGTTGCAGATCGTTCCAAAGAAGAGTAGTGCGAGTAAGGATAGATGGAAGGTTTTCATCGCCGGGTGTAGTTGGTTGTTTTGGGTGTCCTTTTTATTGACCGACTACAGGAGTATTCCGTTCAGAATTATTTCTGACGTGATGGTAGAGCGTTGCTGGCCAGAAAGAAACGCTCAATTCCTGCACTGTGAAATCGTAGAGATCGTAGCACCGAATAAATCCCTTGGCAGAATTGCAAAAAAACAAGCCTCGCCTCAGAAATGAAGCGGGGTTTTTTGTTGAAATGTCGCTGTGGGATAATCAATGTCGCTGTGGTATAACTGATTCCGATCAAGGCTAGGGCTCTACGGCAGCACATATGCTCATCTTCAGGGTGTTCCTCAATAAAAAAATCATATGAAAAATAAAACGAATGCAGACGGCTTCGCCTTCCGAATGAAAGCGAGAAAACTATTCAATGCGACGTTGCTTGTTACGGGGTTGTTCTCTGCAACGATCTCACAGGCGACCAGCACAAACGTCTATCTGACAACAAATGTCTCCCACATTGCCAATCCGTGGCCGGGAAGCTCGGTTTCTCCATTCTATGTTGGCACGGCGCAGCGATACACTGACTTGCTGGTCACCAACAATGCGAACTGCAATTTCTACTATGAGACGGGGACTTACGAAACCTACGGCTGGAATGCCGGAGGAGAAGGAACCGCTCTGAGGATTACAGCAAACCCTAATTGCAAACATTTTGGTGCTGGAACAAACACGATAATCAAGCTGGTTGACTCAAGTCGGCATTACATTTCCGACGGGATTATCTTTGCATGCGATTATGAGACCCAATCCTGTGACGGTTTCGAAGTGCGGGATATGCTCTTGGATTGTAATGCAAACAACCAACCGAAGTTTGCAAACGGACAGCCCAAGTGGGTGTATGTCGATCTCGGAGCATCCGAAACGATCAACAAAGTGGTCCTGGAGTGGGCGACCTACTTTTCTGAGGAATACCAGATTGATGTATCCGACGATGCAGAAAATTGGGGATCCGTCTATAGCACGACCGGTGGGGTAGGAGGAACTAGCACGATCAATTTTCTGGACACGTCGGCCCGCTTTGTTCGATTTTATGCTCCCAAACTAAGCGGCACTAATGATCTTTACCAAATACGAGAGTTCCAAGTTTTTGGACCATCCGCTCCTACCAGCAATCTAGCGAGCGGCAAAATGGCTCAGGGCAGTGGAAGTCATCACGGTTATGAACCTTCGAATGTTACCGATAGCGATCTTGATACGCGCTGGGAGCCATATTCACATGGTATGGTCACTGCACTTGTAATTAGCGGAAGCAACATCACGATTAGCAACGCGACTATCATCGGATTTGGAACCAAAAGGGGAAAAGAAGCTTTTCCACTATTTTACCTTACGACTAAAAACGCCCCTGCTAGCACAGTGTTTAGCAACGTTTTTATCTCGGGCGTAACGTTTACGTCTCCAGCCACCAACAACACAGATGGAATGACGGTTTGTTTGGTTGGAGCCTATTCCGACGGCATCAACGGGCAGGATGGTAAACATTTCCTCCAAAACGCAATTGTTACGAATTGCCTCATTCTCAACACGACGTCTGATTTTTGGTATGCAAATGGCTTCAGTGTTCCCGTCTTGGTTAATTCAGTGGTTGATGGGAATCAAACTGCATTCTATCATGAACCAAACAATACTTTCGGCTATGATTACGGAACGGATTATCTGATCGCTGGAAATCTATTCACTAACATTTCTTTTGGTATTCAATACACTATCAGCGACGCGGAAAACCCAATCGATATTGGACATATTACCGCGATTTCCAACAGGATATATATTTCGGAAAGCGTTCCATATCATGGTTGTGCGTTCGATTGGTTTACGTTTCAAGGCGGCGAGGCTCGCTTTGCTTCAATTACGTTGTTAAACAACATTGTATCAACAAATGATTCCGGCGCGGCGGGAACCAATCTTTTTGGGTTCGACTTCCAAAGGACGAGTATGCAGGAGCGAGCAACAAACGTCCATGTTGGATTCAACAGCATCTCGCTTCCACACCCTAGTATGGCAATTCGTTTCGACACTAATGCGGTTTTATTTGCTTCAATTTACCAAAACCGTGACCTCGACAGCACGCTTTTAACTCTGCGAGACAATTATGGGTATAATGGAGATACAAACGGCACCCAACAAAAGTGCGACTTCAATCTGGACACGCATACTGACCTGTTGTGGAGGAATTACACCACCGGGAGCAATTTGGTTTGGTACATGAATACAACAAATTTGGTGTCCTTCGAATACATTCGTCATCAGTTGAACCTGAATTATGAGATTCGGGGAACGGCGGATTTCACCGGTGATTGCAACAATGATCTGGTGTGGCGCTTGAACGGAGCGACGAACAACGCGTTCTGGTTCATGGAATCTACGAATTTTGTGCAATCAGTGCTTACCCGGCAAGCTGGAGTTGCCTGGGACATGGCTGGGACAGGGGATTTCAATTACGATGGGAAGGCGGACATCATCTGGAGAAATTACACGACGGGCAGCAATGTCGTTTGGCTCATGGACGGGACCAACTTCATAGAAGCACTCAACTTTCCAGGCACTACCAATCTAACCTGGCATCTGGTCGGGGTGGGTGACTTCAATCAGGATGGAAAGGATGACTTGTTGTGGCGTTTCTATGGGAACGATGGCATCCGGAATGGGAACAATGCCATTTGGTATATGGATGGAACCAATCTCCTTTCAAACGTTAACATTGATGCCGAGACTAATCTGGATTGGGAGATACAAGCTGTCGGAGATTTCAATATGGATGCCAAGCCGGATATCGTTTGGCGAAACATGAGCACGGGAGCAAATCGAATCTGGCTGATGGATAACACAACGAAACTGGAAACTGTGAATCTGCAGACCGTTTCGAATCTCGGCTGGGAAATCGTCGGGCCGAAGTAAGATTTTAGGAATAACCGGCTGCCCGAAAAGGCAGCCGGTTTTTTGTTGCGGAAGGTAGTGGCAACGAGGGGATTCACGGGTGACGCGCTGGCCGGGGCCAGTTCTTGTTTTGGGTGTTTTGACCCGCTTAACGTGGTTCGCGGACAGTTCCGGAGAGCAATCACCTTGATCCGGAGCTTAGAGCCTGTCTGAAAATGGGTGGAACGGGCCCTGCCGCAACGCTGCAAATCGACTCTACAGTTCTGTTTTTCCAGCCCATTGTCGGCGGCAACCGATAACGGCCAGGTTGGCCGTTCCACCCAATTAGTTGCGGCTAATTAAGCTAAGTAACGGGGTTTCGGATGATGTAAATTGCTGGGAGGTAAATGGAGCGATGGCTGGTTCGATGAGATGGACTGCTCGCGGGAATGTCGGGATCGAGTCGACCGGGTCTGGAGGGCATCCCGGAAATAAGGATTTTGGGTCAGCGGATTCGTTCCGTTCGCCGGGAAACGGGGTCTGATCCCGCCGGACACAAACCTTTTTCCGCGGAATTGCCTCTGATCCCGCGTGGATTGAACTTATTTCCGCGGAAATAAGTCTGTGTCAGGCGGGAATGAAGAATTTTCTGCGGAAACAAGTCTGTTTCACGCGGGATTGAAACATTTTCCGCGGAAAATGTTCCATTACAGGCGGGAACAAAGAATTTTGCGCGGAAAAATGTTCATTCCACGCGGACAAAGACTTATTTCCGCGGAAAAGGGTCCATGTCCGCGTGGAAAATAGCTCATATTTTGAGTTTATGCCATCGTAAGGCGTTGCTGGAGTGTGGGTTGGTGGCTCTTTCGGCGGTTTACCTCACAGCCTTGCCCGAGAAGCGGTACATATCGCCGCGATAGACGGCGTCTTCCATTTCGAGGATCAGACCTTTGCCGCAGAGGGTGACGCCCTGGACGTGGAAGGCGGGGATCGGTTTCTTTAGCTCAAAGGTTTCAAGCCAGTCGCCTTCCAGGAGGATGGCGCTCAGGGATTGGTCGAACTCGGTCATTTGCAGGCCGTAAACGCGTTCGTAGATGTCGAAGAGAGATTTTTCGAGGTTTTGTTTGTGAACGTCGGGGCAAAGCTTCAGCGAAATGTAACGGGTTTCTTTCATCATCGGGATGCCGTCGGCGAAGCGGATGCGTTCGATTTCGCAGTAGGGCCCTTTCAGTCGGTAATCGCGGCCGTTGACGTTCATCACGTGATCGGCGTTGCGCAGGTGGAACCCGGTTAGTTTGGTGGACGGTTTGCGTCCGGCTTCGAGCATGTTTTTGGTGAAGCCAAAGATGCGGTTGATGGAACGTTCGATGGTGTATTTTTTGACGAAAGTTCCTTTGCCTTTGATGCGGGTGACCCAACCGGCTTTTTCCAATTCGAGAAGGGTTTTGCGCGCGGTGGTGTTGCTGACGGCGTACTTTGCGATGATGTCGTTCTCGGATGGGGCGAGGCAATCGGGCTTTAATTCGCCGGATTGGATGCGGCCGATGATCTCGCGGCTGATCTGAAAATATTTCGGCAGATGAAAAGATTCGGCGGTCACGATTGCAAGATTGCCACAGGGCGATTGGAAATGGAATATCGCATTCGAGTGGGCCGATGGACGGGGTGAGACCCTGATTTTCCCCTTTCCCCGGGACAGGCTGGAAGCCTGTCCTACCTTACAGGCGGCTTCGCCGTTAGCGTAGGACAGGCATCTTGCCTGTCCCCGGGGAAAGGGGTGACCCACTTACTTTTAATCAGAGGCCCGATGGACGTAGCAGCTACAGGAACTCAGCTTGTTACTGTTTTTCATTAACAAAACCCGCTGGCCCGCTCATCAAAACTTATTCTTTCGATACGCTCCCATGGCTGGAGCATTCGGATTCACTTCCGGACCGAAGTAGCGGAGAATAACCAGCGGTTCTGTTTCGCTGTGATTTTCGAAGGTCACACCAGCTTTCGCGCCGTCTTCGGTGCAGAAATACTCATCTTCGGTGAGTTCGTGAAACCGGATCAGCTTCGGGCTGTTGAGCGGTTGTCCGTTGATTTTTCCGATGCCCTGCACGCAGATCAAGCCGTAGGCGCCGTTGTCTTTGATTGTCGCTTTTGCGCCGGGATCAACGGTCAATTCTTTGGCGGTGAATAGTTGTTCGCCATCCACTTTGCCGTAAACGATCCAACGATCCACGAAACCTTCCTTGCGCGTATCAGCGACCGGAACGGGTTCGAGGTAATGGTGCTCTTTAAATTTCGGATCAACGTTCTTTTCCCAGGCAAGCTGGTCCACGATGAAGTCGAGGTCCTTATGCTTGTTCTTGGGCATGTCTTTGACGAGGAGCGCCCAGGGCACTTCGCGACCTTCGACGAGTGATTGATACATGCCGAAAACATCAGAGCCCCATTGCGGTTCGTAAGTGCAGAGAGAACCGGGCGCGTGCAGGATGCAGGGATCGATCAACCATCCGGAGCCTACTTTCAAGCGGTAAGCTTTCGAAAGATCAAGGATTCCGTTGTCACCTTTGTTCCAGTTTTCGAGACATTTGCGAACCTGCGCCTTCGTTGTGCCTGGTTCGAAACCCATGAACGTGTAAGGGAAATTGTTCCCGACATTGTTATGCTGTGGCGGGAAGTAATAGGACTCCGGCTTGCCTTCCTGGCCGACGAGTTTTGCCTGCTGCTGCGACTGATGCATGTGATGCGGGATCGGCCCCATGTTGTCGAAAAATTTCGAGTAAACCGGCCACTTCTTATATTTCGTCCAAATCGAGTTGCCGATCAGAGTACTGCCGCATTCCGCAACGGCTTGTTGCAACGTGAACCGTTGCTTGCCGACAACCACGTAGCTGAGACCTTCGTCCGGTGTGCGATTGTCGTTCGCCGCGGGAGTGGTGGAGGCGAACCAGCGTTCGTCGATGCCGCCGCGATTCAGGCCAAAGGCGTAGAGATCATCGGGATGAAGTTTGAGCCGTTTGCCGGGCTGAAGAAATGAGCGTGGCACCCAGCATGGGGCGAGCCGGAGCAAGCCGCCGGTTTTGGAGATTTCTGCTTCGACAGATTTTTGGACGTTTTTCTTAACCGTTTTCAGTGCGGTGACAGTATTGATGGCCATAATAAATTTTCGCTGGAGAACTTAAGACGAAGAGGTTTGTAAAGAGTTGCGCGGCGTTTTGGAATCTTTTTCCGAGGGAGCGTGGCGAGCATTGGAAAGGCTCGGGGAGCATTACACGTTGCGAGGAAGGTTTGAAATGCACTGAATTGCCGCTTATATCAGGACGTCTCAATCGGGCTCACATCGTTATTATGAAAAACTGCGTTGCTATCATCCTGACTTTTCTGGCCTGCAGCTTAAGCCTCATGGCAACACCGAAATTTGTCCTGAGCTGTTCACCGGAGAACGACCTCTATCGTGTCCTCAAGAAGAGCGGCGTCAAATGTGTGCGGACAGATTCGCCTGAAGCAGCCATTGCGAAAGCTGGGGATAATTCTGCCGTTCTTATCCTGGCGAAAGATTATCCTTCACGCCCGACCACAATCCAAAAGCAAACGTTGGAACTGGCGGAAAAGAAGCGGCTCCATCTCTTCATTGAGTTTGCGGAGTCTCTGCCCGACATTGAACAACTCTCCACCGAAGCGCGAGGCGTCACCTGGGAACGTGGCATCGTTTCCTCGGACGCGTTCGGCAGCAAGTTGCCCGCGCAAAGCATTCTCGCCCTGCATGATTGTCGGTTCCTGCCGGTGAAAGCCGGGAAACCGTGGATTGTGATCGGGCGCGTCGCGGGATTTGACCGGGCAGTTTACGGGATTCCGGAAAATGCATTTCCCATCCTCTTCGAAATTCCTGAGCGTCGAATGATCATCGCAACCACGAAACTCAGCGACTTCGTGACCGCTCGCTATGCTCCGACAGAACATTGGACAATCATCTGGGAAAAACTTTTGGCGCAGCTTTCCGGCGATGACACCATTCGGCTTAAGTCGAGCCCCACGGTTGCCCCCACTTACGCCGCCACGGAAAAGCTGCCGCGCGATTTCGAAAAACGGGCATTCAATGCCGCCGCCAATTGGATTCACAACTCCCGTTTACTCGTGCCAGCCGAAAGGACGAATGAAATCCATAGCGCCCTGGCAACGAATGGAGAAATCGCTCCGTTGCCGGCTGAAACAACGAAAAATGGCGATGGCTCACATGGTATTCTGGAAGGCTATGCGTCAGGGATCTTGCCGAGCGGTGACCAGCAACAACGACTTCCGTTGCGCGCGGATTGCAACCTGGAATCGGCTGCCGTTTTAGCTTTCGACCACTTGCTGACCCGCGACAAACGTTCAGCAGCAGTCGCCGAAAACCTGGTCGATTTTGTTTATTTCAACTCAGGCATGTGCGCTGGCCCAAGAGCGGACGCTCGTCACGGGGCATACGGTTTGATCGGCTGGGGAGATATTTCCCCTGCATGGCTGGTCGCAAATTACGGAGACGACAATGCACGGTCTATCCTCGGCACAATTGTCGCAGCCGCAGCGTTGAAGAATGAAAAGTGGGACACCGTTATTGCCCGGGCGTTGCTCGCGAATTTTCGAGTCACGGGAAAATACGGTTTCCAAGGAGATCGTATCGACAATCCAGCTCTGGCCAACGGCTGGAAACAATTCTTCAATGCGGAAACCATTAATTACTCACCTCATTTTGAATCGGGGTTGTGGGCCTGCAACTTGTGGGCGTATCGCGCCACGGGTTACGAACCGTTTCTGAATCGCGCGACGAACGCCATCGCGATGACGATGAAAGTGTATCCCAGCGGGTGGCGTTGGCAGAACAATCTGGAACGTGCGCGCATGCTGCTTTGCCTCGCCTGGCTTGTGCGGGTGCAGGACACCGCACAGCATCGCGAATGGTTAATGGCTGTCGCAAACGATCTGCTTAAACAGCAGGAATCCAATGGAGCCTTGCGCGACTGGATAGAAGGCACGGGAGGCGGTCACTACCAGATTCCACAATCCAACGAAGCGTATGGCACCGCGGAGACACCGTTGATCCAGGAAAACGGCGATCCCGCGAGCGATCAACTTTACATCACAGGATTTGCCCTGCTCGGCTTAAGAGAGGCAGTCGGCGCCACCGGTGATAAAAAATTGAAGCAAGCAGAAGACAAACTTGCAGAGTTCCTCTGCCGGATCCAGGTCCGCTCCTCAAAGCCTTATCTGAACGGATGGTGGTTTCGGGCTTTCGATGATCGTCGTTGGGAATATTGGGCGAGTTCCGCGGACATGGGGTGGGGTGCGTGGTCCCTGGAGGCTGGCTGGGCGCAAGCATGGACTGCCGTGACGCTCGGGTTGCGCGAAAAGAAAACAACCCTCTGGGATTTTACCAAAACCGTCGAGATCCAGCAGGAGTTTGAGTCTTTGAAACCAACGATGCTCACGGAGAATTGATCTCTCTAAAATTAACCATGAGATATTCGCGATTGGATTCTTTCATTAAGCTAAAAACGGCAGTTACTCGATAAAAGGTCAATCAGAAGAACCGAGGTTCTGGTTGCAGACCTCGCTATTTTCGGTGGAATCGGAATCGTGAATGTTCTGTCTCTGGCAGATCTGAGGCTCGATTGTTTCGCGAGCGGAAAACCGGAAATTTGTTTCAAAAAGGCGTCGGAGGGTGTTTTATCGCGTCGGCTGATGAAAATTCTTGGCATTATTCCGGCGCGATTCGCTTCCACCCGATTTCCAGGGAAACCGCTGGCGCTCATTGCTGGCAAACCGTTGATTCAACACGTCGTGGAGCAATGCCGCTCTGCAAAATCGTTGAGCGAAGTGGTTGTGGCAACGGATGACCAGCGGATTGCCGACGTGGCAAAGAGCTTTTGTCGTGTCGAAATGACGCGAAACGATCACCCGAGTGGTTCGGATCGGATCGCGGAGGTGGCGAACCGGAACGACTGTGATGCTGTGGTGAACATCCAGGGAGATGAACCGTTGATTGATCCGAGCGTGATTGATGCAGTAGCCAATGCGCTGGCGGACAACGAAATGTCCACTGCGGCGACCCTAATCACGGAGGTTTCCGAATACGAAACGTCGAACGTTGTAAAAGTCGTTGTCAATTCTTCGGGACGAGCCTTATATTTTTCGCGTCGCACGATTCCGTTTGTGCGCGATGCCGCCAGTAGTTCCGCTGTCGAACAGTTGGCGGCGTTTCCTTTTTTGAAGCACCTCGGCATTTATGGTTATCGGCGCGAGACATTATTGCGTTTGGTAACCTTTCCAGTTTCACCACTGGAAAATGCGGAGAAGCTGGAACAATTACGCGCGCTCGAGAACGGCATTCAGATTGCAGTGGTGAAAGTGAATTATGACAGCATCGGGGTGGACGTGCCGGAGGATGTGGCAAGGGTGGAAAAGATTCTGAATCGGTTGCATGGTTGAATTGTTGCATCGTTGAATGGGAAGACGGGACGCAACGATGTAGCTGTGCAACCATTTTAACGATTCAACCGCGCAGCGCAGAGCGAGCAGCAACCAATCACAAAGCAACGAAACAGATGAAATACATTTTTGTTACTGGCGGTGTAGTGAGTTCCCTCGGCAAAGGGCTGACGGCAGCGTCCCTCGGGACGTTGCTGGAGAAGCGCGGGCTCTCGATCACCATCCAGAAGTTCGATCCTTATCTCAACGTGGACCCTGGCACGATGAGCCCGTATCAGCACGGTGAAGTTTATGTGCTCGATGATGGCGCGGAAACCGATCTCGACCTCGGCCATTACGAGCGCTTCACGAATGTAAAACTGACGCGCCTGAACAACCTCACCAGCGGACAGGTTTATCAGACGGTGTTGGACAAGGAACGTAACGGCGATTATCTCGGCAAGACCGTGCAGGTGATTCCCCATATCACCGATGAAATCCAGAATCGCATCACCCAACTCGCGGAACATTCCAAGGCGGACATCGTCATCACTGAACTGGGTGGAACGACCGGCGATATTGAAGGACTCCCTTTCCTGGAAGCCATTCGTGAGTTCGCCCTCGAAGTGGGGCCGACAAACGTTCTCTTCATGCACGTCACTTACGTGCCATTCATCAAGGCTGCCGGTGAACTTAAGACGAAGCCGACCCAACAATCGGTCGCGAAACTGCGCGAGATCGGTATCGCTCCGCACATTTTGATTTGTCGCTGCGAAAAGCCGCTGGATGCCGAATTACGCCAAAAGATTTCTTTGTTCTGCAACGTCCCGAGAGAAGCGGTCATTGAAGAAATGGATGTGGAGCACAGCATTTATGAAGTGCCATTGATGTTGCAGCGCGAGCGTCTTGATGAGCTTGTGTGCCGTTATCTCCACCTGGAAACGCCTCCAGCCGACATGACCGAATGGCAGGATATCATTCGCAAACTGATCGCCCCGCGTCATCGGGTCCGTGTTGGTGTGGTCGGCAAATACATCGAATTGCAGGATGCCTATAAATCGGTTTACGAATCGGTGATTCACGGTGGCATCGCGAATGATTGCGGGGTTGAGATTGTGAAATTTGACGCGGAGCAAATCGAGCAACTCGGCGCGGAGAAAGTTCTCGGTGGTTTGGGTGGCATCCTGATTCCCGGCGGTTTCGGAGAACGTGGTGTTGAAGGAAAGATTCTCGCCGCACAGTATGCCCGCGAAAAAGGTGTGCCATACCTCGGGCTTTGTCTTGGGATGCAGATTGCCACCATTGAGTTTGCCCGGAACGTGTTGAAACTCGACAAAGCGCACTCCACGGAATTCGATCCCGAATCGCCGCACCCGGTGATCGCCTTGCAGGAAGGCCAAAAGAAAGTTTCAAAAAAAGGTGGAACGATGCGTCTTGGCTTGCAGGCGTGCCAGTTGAAGGAGGGTTCCCTTGCGAATCAACTTTACGGCTCACTTCTGATTCACGAACGGCATCGGCATCGCTACGAGTTGAACAATTGTTACCGGGAACAGCTTGAAGGAAAAGGATTGGTGATCAGCGGCACGACGCCCGACGGCACTCTGGCGGAAGTGGTGGAAGTCCCGGGGCATCCATTTTATATCGCCTGCCAGTATCATCCAGAGTTCCAAAGCAAACCGATCCGCCCACATCCCTTGTTCAAAGGTTTCATTGCGGCTGCGCACGTCTATATGCATCAGAAGCCGATCAGCTAAATGAATGTGCTGCAGACCATCTGTCAGCGTGCTTTTGAAAAACATCTGCCTCTCATTTTAATGGGCGGACATGCGGTCATTGCGCATGGTCACCCAAGGACAACTTTTGACATTGATCTAGTGGCCAGAAACACAGACCGCAACGTGTGGACTGACTTATTAAAAGAGCTTGGCTATACAATATTCTCAGATCGCGAGACGTTCCTGCAATTTAGCGCACCCGACGAACATACAATGGCAGTGGATGTGATGTTTGTGAACGAGGGAACATTTGAAAAATTTCTGACTCAATCTCAACCTCTTCCCGAAATTGCGAAGAATGCAAAGGTGGTGTCGCTGCAACATCTTCTTGCGTTGAAAAGCCACGCTCTAAAGCACGGCCATCCGCAACGAACGTTCAAAGATTTGGACGACGTGATGAATTTAGTGGAGGTTCATCATATTGATGTAACTCTCCCAGAGTGGCGTGAATTATTTTTGAAGTACGGCACCATAGAACTTTATGAAAAGCTCAAGCGAATCTCGGGCAGCTGAAATCTCCGATCTGGATTTTCCCGATTGGAATGGGATGGTCGATTCGGGGGTGAACATATCGACCAAAGCTGCTTTTGAGGCATGCGAAGAGTACTTGCGGCTATTCCCCAAGGCAGTTCAAAACCGGAAACAGAAACGGTCCGTAAACCCGGTTGCTGAATTCAAGCTGTAGTTCACCCTACCGGGATCGGTTTCCAATCGTCCATGACCTACCCAGACGCCATTCAGTTCCTCTACGACCTGCAAATGTTCGGGGCGAAGTTCGGTTTGGAGAACACTTTCAAGCTGGCTGAACTCGCGGGGAATCCGCAGAGCAAACTTCGCTTTATTCATGTTGCTGGAACCAACGGGAAGGGATCCACCTGTGCAATCCTGGAAAGCATTTATCGCGCGTCGGGGGTGCGCGTTGGCTTGTTCACTTCGCCGCACATGGTTTCTTTTGCGGAACGGATTCAAGTCAATCGGGAACCGATTTCTGAAGCCGATGTGGTGCGGGGTGTTTGCGAGATGAAAACGTTGCTGGCGGATGCGGACAGGCAGGATGCCAATCCTACTTTTTTTGAAGTCGTTACGGTGATGGCGTTGAAATATTTTGCTGAGAAAGAGTGTGACCTGGTGATTTGGGAGACGGGGATGGGGGGGCGGTTGGATGCGACAAATATTGTCACCCCACTCGCGAGCGTTATCACCAATGTGGAGCTGGATCATCAGAAGTGGTTGGGCGAAACCATTGAACAGATCGCCTTCGAAAAAGCGGGCATTATCAAACCAGGTGTGCCGGTCGTTACTGCTGAGAACAAACCAGAGGTGTTGCAGGTCATCGGAGAGACGGCGACGGAACGACGCGCGCCACTCAAGATTGTCGGAGCCGAGGCCACAGGTGCGGGCCTTCTCACGAGCATCAAGTTTCCGCTGCTGGGTGAACATCAAAAAATGAACGCGGCCCTGGCGTTGGCAACAGTTGAAGTTCTTCAGGAAACAATACCCGTTGCGGGAAATGCACTTCGCGTCGGTTTGGAGACAGTCACCTGGCCTGGTCGCATGCAGTTGTTGCAGAGGGCTTCCGGGCAAAAGGTGATTCTCGATGGCGCGCACAATTTGGCTGGGACGGAGGCGCTTCGCAAAACGTTGAAGGAAGAATTCGCCTCTGACAGCTTCGCGCTGATTCTTGGGATTTTGCGCGACAAACAATTTCCTGAAATCTGCCGGATGCTTTCGTCATTAAGTGACAAGATTTTACTGGTTCCTGTTGGAAGCGAACGCACGGCGTCACCCGAAGAGCTGAAAGCCATTTGCCGCGCGACAAACCCAAACGCGGAAGTCACAAGCTGTGAAACGTTGGCACAAGCTTTACAGCAAACGGAGGCTAGTCCGTTCGTCGTGATTACCGGTTCGCTTTACCTCATCGGTGAAGCCATGGAGTTGATGGCGATCTCGCATGGGAAGAATGAGCGAGGATTAAACGAGTGGAGTCCTGCGAAGAAGTGAGTGATTGGGAGAAGTTGCATGGTGCAATCGTTGAATGGTTGAATGGTGGGGGGCGAACGTGCCGTTCACCATGTAACGATCCAACGGTACTGCTACCCCCACAATTGCGATTCCAATCCTGACGAACGTTCCACCCGACGCGATACCGCGAGTCTCAGCACCCTTTCACTTGCAAATAAGCTTACCGATTTCCGCGCGCGGGTGATGCCGGTGTAAAGCAGTTCCTGCGTCAGCATGGGGCTTTCATTCTCCGGCAGGATGATGAGCACGTGATCGAACTCCGACCCCTGGCTTTTGTGGATGGTCATCGCAAATACCGTTTCATGCTCCGGCAAACGGGCGGGCAATACTTTGCGAAGTTGATTATCGGCCGTTAAGAAAAATGCTCGCGACTGACCAGTCTCCTCATCGTGCCGCAGAATGCCGGTATCACCATTGAACAAGTTGAGAGTGTAATCGTTGCGGGTGACCATGACTGGTCGCCCCTCATACAACGGGTGCGAATGTTTGATCAGTCCTTGCTCGCGCAAAATCCTTTCAATTCTGCGATTGAGTTCCACCACCCCGAATTCACTGTCGCGCACTGCGGCCAGGACACGGAAGTGGTTGAGAAGTTGCAACGCTTCGACCGGGGTTCCTGCCGTGAGAAACTTCTCGAAACCGTCGATCACAAGCTGTTTGAAACCTTCGTTGAGCCGGGCCGTTGGCTGCCATTCCAGCTCGACAGATTTCGTTGCGAGCAAATCTTTCAACCCAACAAAATCTCCCGTTCGCACTGCGGCGCTCATCCGGTAAATAGGGGAATCATCTCCGAAACGATAATTCTTCTGCAACTGCACTATGCAGTCGTTCATCGGATTCTTCGCGCCACAGAATTGAGCTGGCATTTTCTCGCTGGTGATGCGCGCGTAGTCATTGCAGAACGTTTCCGAAAATTTGCTTTGCGACGAAGAGCTACAGATATCGCCGAGGACGGCCCCGGCTTCGACGGAGGAAAGTTGGTCTTTGTCGCCCAGCAAAATAACGCGGGCGGATTCCGGGATCGCGGCCAGCAATTTTGTCATGAGCGCCAGGTCCACCATGCTCGCTTCGTCAATCACGACGACATCCACCGGAAGTTGATTCTTTGCGTTGTGCCGAAAAAAAGGCGAATCGGGAATCACACCGAGCAACCGGTGAATTGTGGAGGCAGTCTCCGGAATCGCTCCTTTGACCTCCTGGGTGCAGTCCAGTTTTGGTTTGGCAGTTTTGATTGTGTCCTGAAGGCGGGATGCCGCTTTGCCGGTCGGAGCCGTTAATGCGATGCGCAACGTCTTCCCTTGTTCCAACAGGAGGGCAAGAATCTTGAGGACAGCCGTGGTTTTGCCGGTTCCTGGTCCGCCGGACACGACTGTAAACCTGCGCGTGAGCGCGCCGAACGCGGCGATCTTTTGCCAGTTCGGGTTTTCTGTCTCCGTGAATAACCGCTGCAACCCGTTCGCGAGGATTGTTTCGTCTGCTGGAACATGACCTATTCGGCGACGAATCGTTTCCGCCAGATCGTGTTCATATTTCCAATAGCGATGGAGGTAGAGTCTGTTGTGATCATCCAGGATGAGCGGGCAAAAGTCGCCCGGCTTTCCTACCACCTTGGATTTGCGGAGTTCAACCAGCCAAGGCTTCAGTGGAGGACAAGAGACCCGTTCGCTTGAATCGGGCAGAAACGGGATTTTGCAAAATGCGCTAAGATCCAGGCAGATGTGGCCGCGTCCCCGGAAATAACTGACCAGCGCTGCTGCCAAATGAATTCTTTCATTCTTCGCACCAGCAAACTTTTCCATCAACCCCGCGAAATGCATATCCAACGGAGAAAACGGCGAGTGCTGTTCTGGCTCAAGGCTTTTTGCGACGACAGGCATTTGTTTCTAAACGAGATAAACCCCGACTGCCTGTGACACAATGAGAAACGTGCAGTCCTGGCTAATGGTTGGTGCGCGGTACTGGCACCAGCAATGTACTGCCAGCGTCTCGTCGATGAGACGCCGGCAGCACGTTGAAGGCACTTACGCCTGCATAGCGCGGGCGATGGAGTTCCACCAACCATCGTGCAGTTCTGCGAGGGACCAGGTCAGCTCCTCAGTGGCCGTTTTGATTTTCAATTCACTGCCGCCCACCGTGCCGAGTTTCACGGCTGGAACACCCAGGATTTTGGTGCGTTCGATCACTTTCACCGCATCGTCTGCTTTCGTTGTAATGACGATGCGCGATTGCGTTTCGCCGAAGAGCAGAGCATCGAGACGAACGTCTTTAATTTCGGAAATATCCAACTGTGCGCCAAGAAGACGTGGCGTTTCACGGGCGACGTTTTGCGAAATGGAACTTTCAGCCACGGCAACCGCGAGGCCGCCCTCGCTGCAATCGTGCGCGCTTTTAACCAGGCCGGTGTGAATCAATCCCAGTAACGTGGTGTGAAGTGTCTTTTCTTTTTCCAGATCGCAACGCGGCGGTGTGCCGGTTTTTTTGCCATGCACTTTCTGCAAATAAGCTGAGCCACCCAGGCCGAGGAGTGGATCGTTCTTATCCACGATATCGCCGAGCAAAATGACGACATCTCCTTCGTCCTTGAACCATTGCGTGGTGATATGCTCTTCCTTTTCGATGATACCAACCATCGCAACCGTCGGAGTCGGATCAATTGGGCCGTTCGGGTTTTGATTGTAGAGACTGACGTTACCGCCGGTGACTGGCGCGTTGAATGCGCGACAAGCTTCTGCGAGACCGCGCACTGATTCCTTCAATTGATAAAAAAGTTCCGGGTTATGCGGATTGCCAAAGTTGAGATTGTCGGTGCTGCCGAGTGGAACCGCGCCGGAGCAGGCCAGGTTGCGAGCGGCTTCGGCCACCGTCAATTTGCCCCCTTCATAAGGATCGAGATACACATAGGTACCGTTGCAATCCACCGTCATGGCAATGTATTTCTCGCCGGTGAACTCGGTGACCTTTGCTTTCAATTCTTCCGATAGCACTGGAAGCGAATCCTGTTTGATGCGAATCACGGCCGCATCTGATCCGGGACAAACAATCGTGCCATCGCGCACCATGTGATCGTACTGACGGTAAACCCAATTCTTGGAAGCGATACTGTGCGTGCTGAGAAGTGTCTTCAGATTTCCGGCGGCGTCGGTTGTGTCTGGAATTTCATTCAGGTTAAAAGAGCGAACCGCCTCCAGGTAAGCGGGTTCTTTGGATTCGCGGTAATAGATTGGAGCTTCGTCCGCCAATTTCTTTGCCGGGATATCGGCCACGATTTTCCCATCATGACGCACTACCATGCGACCGGTATCAGTCACGACGCCCACCTGGGCCCATGGCAGATCCCATTTGTCGAAAATCCGTTTCACTTCATCTTCGCGACCGGCCTTCACGATGATGAGCATTCGTTCCTGTGATTCGCTCAACATGATTTCGTAGGAAGTCATGTTTGGCCCGCGTTGCGGAACTTTGTTCAGTTCAATTTCGATACCCGTTCCGGCACGAGCCGCGGTTTCGCAGGTGGAACAGGTCAAGCCGGCCGCGCCCATGTCCTGAATCCCGGCGACGGCATCCGTCGCAAGCAGCTCCAGACAAGCTTCGCAGACGAGCTTTTCCATGAATGGATCACCGACCTGCACTGCGCCGCGTTGTTGCTCGGCCGATTCATCGGTCAAATCCTGGGAAGCGAACGCCGCACCAGCGAGACCGTCGCGACCGGTAGCGGGTCCGACGTAAAAGACTGGATTGCCAATTCCTTTGGCGGCACCGCGCGCGATTTGTTCGTGCCGCAGCACGCCAAGGCAGAAAGCGTTTACCAGCGGATTTCCCTCGTAGCACTTGTCGAAATAAACTTCGCCGGCAACCGTCGGAATGCCGAAGCAATTGCCGTAATGGGCAATGCCGCTGACCACGCCGCTAAATAAATGGCGCACATCCGGGTTGGAGAGTTCACCGAAACGGAGCGAGTTCACCGCGCAAACCGGGCGGGCACCCATTGTGAAAATGTCGCGCACGATTCCGCCGACGCCAGTCGCGGCACCCTGGAATGGTTCCACCGCGCTCGGGTGATTGTGCGATTCGATCTTGAATGCGATCGCGATGCCATCGCCGACATCAATGATCCCGGCATTCTCCTCCCCGGCCCCGACGAGAATCTTTTCTGATTTGGTCGGAAAAGTTTTCAACAACGGGCGGGTGTTCTTATAGGAACAATGCTCGCTCCACATCACCGAGAAGATGCCGAGTTCAGTATAGCTCGGTTCGCGCCCAAGGATTTCAAGGAGTTTGGCATATTCCTCTTCGGTGAGGTTATGCTTTTTGACGAGTTCGGGAGTGATCGCTGGTTCAGTCATCGCTTCAGAAAATTCGCCGCGAGAATGCGGGTTTCGATTTCGAGACACAAGTACGATGAAAGGGGGAAAAAGCAAACTTCCCTGTAAACAAACCGATTTCACTTTCTTTCACCGCTCGATTTCCTTACAAACGCGCACCATGCAAGAAACCCAAGCAGGATCTGGATACAAAATATGGGCCGTCGATGGAGTGGTTTACGGACCGGTCGAATTGCCCACAATGGCCGAATGGATTCAGGACGATCGCATTTTGGCTGATACCTGGGTCTTTGTGGAAGCGAAGGATACCTGGCTGAAGGCGTCCCAGGTCGATGATCTGGTTTGTCACTTTCGCGCCAAGGCAGGTGCAACGGCTGCCCCACGGATCCTGGGCTTTTCTTTGGGCGCACTCCGTCGGATTAAAATTCTTGGCGGATTGAGCGATCATCAGATCGAGCGTTTCGCGCAATTGATGGAAGAGCGTTCCGCCAAACAATGGGAACAAATCTTCAAACAAGGAGAGCCGGGCGATGCCATGTACCTGGTGATGGAAGGCGAATTGCGTGTTCGCCTGATGATCGGCGGTAAAGAAACGGTGCTGACGACGCTCGGAGCTGGAGAATTTTTCGGCGAAATGGCGCTGTTCGATTCCGGACCTCGCTCAGCGGATGTCCTCGCCAATAAAGAAAGTATCCTTCTGAAAGTGTCCCGGGAGAACTTTGAGAGACTTCAGTCGCGCGCTCCGGAACTGGCTACCCCAATCCTTTTCGCCATCGGCAAGACTTTGGTAGCTCGGATTCGCGATGGCAACCGACGCTACAAGGATGCTGTGAGCTTCGCGAGAGCAGCAGGGCTTTGAGGGGGGCAGTTTGGACTGCGCTGGCAGAGCGCAGCGGCGACAGCGCTTTCGGGCGCATTAAGCACCAGGAAAATGAAAACTCCGCATTGGGCGTCCGAAAGCGGTGTCGCCGCTTCGCTTGCCACCGCAGTCCAAATTCGTCTTCTTCATTCTATAACGGTTGCCATAAGTAATTTCCGAAAAGAATGGATTCAGAGAAATTATTGGCTCGCCCTCATCCTAACCTTCTCCCCCGAGGAGAAGGAACCAGACAGCCCGCCGTGCAATAAACGCTCGCGGTTGAACACCGGACGTTTCCGATGGAACTTGAAGTGCCTATCCGGAAATTATTTTTGAGAACCGCTATAGTTAGTAGTCAAGCGCGTTGACTGCCCTCTTAATCGGAATCCTGATCTTAGTCTCAATCAAACAGCACGATACGAACCAAAGTTCACTGTCCAAAATGCATAAGGAGTGGAAAAGTCATTAAACCTCTTTCATCCGTGCAAAACGGCCCTCAAAAAGACTTTTTTGGCCAATGTCAGGACCGTCTGGCCATTGAAACGGACTTTTTTGGCCAAAGTCAGGACTGACTTTGCTCAAAAAAGTCTTTTCCAGCCAATGTCAGGACTGACTTTGCCCAAAAAACTCTTTTCCGGCCAAAGTCAGGACCGACTGCCCACCCAAACGGACTTTTTTGGTCATTGTCAGTCCTGACTTTGCTCAAAAAAGTCTTTTCTGACCGTTGTCAGTCCTGACTTTGGCCAAAAAAGTCTTTTTTACGCAAAGTCAGGACCCGCCGGCCTCCAAAAAACCTTCGCGATTCAATTGCCGGTTCCAGGCTGAACACTTGACTTATTTCACTTTGTGCTGCAAAGTGCTTTGCATGGAATCCAACTGGGCTTCCGACAATCTACAAGTTATCCGCACTTTAATGGAGCGTTCGTCGCTTTACAGACGCGCTCTTGCTCCGGTCATGATATTTGCCGGGTGCGTCGGAACCATCGCTGGGACAATCGGCCTTCAGGGCATTGACTCTGCGTCTGGATTTGTTCGGCTTTGGATTTTGGCTGGATTGATTGCCGCGGCGGGCGTTTTCGTGTTGATCCGGCGGCAGGCGTTGAAAGATGTCGAACCTGTCTGGTCTTCACCAACCCGACGCGTGGTGCAGGCAATTATTCCTCCGCTGTTTGTGGGGTTGGTGGCTGCGGTGCCTTTTCTTGCGTCCGAAGTGCGCTATCCGGAACTGGCCCTGGCGTTGATCCCGGCATGGTTCGCGCTCTATGGATGTGCATTGTGCGCGGCGGGTGCTTTCATGCCGCGCGGTATTAAAATCTTTGGTTGGTTCTTTATCCTGGCTGGCTCGGCTCTCTTCATTGCCGGATTGACCAGGACTGCCGCACTGCCGACCTTGCCCCAGGCGCATGGCATCATGGGTGTTGCCTTTGGCCTCATCCATTTGCTCTACGGCGGTTACCTGTATGTCACTGAACCTAAGAGGAAGAATGCAGTGTGAATCCAGAACCGTTTCTACAGCTCGACCGCGTGATTCACGAGAAAGGGCGGCTCGGTATTATGTCGCTGCTCGCAGCCACGCCCGAGCTTTCGTTTACTGACCTGCGCACCCATTTAAATATGACCGACGGCAACCTCACAACTCACATTCGCACGCTCCAGGAAGCGGGATATGTTGCCGTAACCAAGACTTTCCAGAACAATCGCCCTCTCACGACTTGCTCCATGACGGAGCAGGGCCGGAAGGCATTTTCAGAATACATCAACTTGCTGGAACAGATCGTCCAGCAAACTCGCGGAGGAAAATGAACTCACCCCTTGAACAAAAAATGAAAACGCCTGGTCTTATACTTTGTGGCGCAAAGCTTACATTCTTAACCTTCTACAAAATGTCTTCATGAAAATCATTCGAGCAGAACACATGGGCATGTGCTTTGGTGTTCGGGACGCAGTTGCCCTTGCCAAAGAACACGCTAAAAACAAACCGATCACCATCCTTGGAGAACTTGTCCATAATGAAACAGTTCTCCGCGATCTACGCTCACACGGCGTTCAATTTCAGTCGCAATTGGAAAACGTTCGCACCGCAGAAGTGATGATTACGGCACACGGTGCGTCCGATCAGTTGATCAACAAAGTTCGCCAACAAGGGCACAAGGTCGTGGAGGCCACCTGTCCGCTGGTCCATTTCGCGCATCGTTCCTTACGCAAGCTCGTGGAGGAGGGGTATTATCCAGTGGTCATCGGCAAACGGGATCACGTGGAAGTCCGTGGCTTGACTGAAGATTTCTCGGAATGCGATGTCGTGCTCAACGCGGAGGAGATCGGGAGAATAAAAGAGCGAGCACGTTTTGGTGTGGTTTCACAAACGACCCAACCGGTGGAGAAAGTTCTCCAGCTCGTTGGTGTTTTAAACAATCGGTTTCCCAATTCTGAAGTCCGCTTCATTGACACTGTTTGCCAACCGACCAAACAACGCCAAAGCTCAGTCGTCGCACTCGCTAAACAATGTGATGTGGTCGTGGTGGTCGGCGGCGCAAACAGCAATAACACACGGGAACTGGTCGCTACCAGCAGGCTGTATTGCGGACGGGTGCATCATGTTCAGACCTCTGCCGATCTCCGTGAACAATGGTTCAACTCCGCCGAAATCGTTGGGATCACAGCCGGAACCTCGACCCCTGACTCCATGATTGAGCAAGTTGAACGGGCCATTGTCCAAATCTCACAGCCTGCCGTCTTTGCATAATGAAAACTGCGCCGCCAAACACCGCGCGCTTTGCTTTGCTCCTGCAAGGCGAACCCAAAGTCCTCAGTGACTGGGTCCAGAACTGGACGGTTCGCCATCTGCTCTTGAACCTCGCGGTGATCATCGGCGGCACGGCAGCGTACGGTGCGGCGATGGGTGTTTGGCGCGACGAAATGCAGGCGGTCTATACCGGGATCAAACTGCCACTGGTGATTCTCCTGACCATTTTTGGCAATGCCTTGTTGAATGGAATGTTGGCGCCGTTATTCGGCGCCAACCTTACATTCCGGCAATCACTATTGGCAGTCATGATGAGTTTCGCGGCGGCTTCCGCGATTCTCGGCGCGTTCAGTCCATTGATATTTTTCCTGGTGTGGAACAGTCCGCCTTTCGCAGACCGCAGCCAGGCTGGCGCGGTGCATAGTTTCATTTTGCTCACGCATGTGGCCGTTATCGGTTTCGCCGGGGTAACAGGAAATTTGCAACTCTTCCGCTTCCTCGCGCATGCGACCGGCAATCGTGCTGCCGCATTGAAAATTCTGTTCTCCTGGCTGCTCGCCAACTTATTTTTCGGCACGCAGCTTTCCTGGATCTTGCGGCCATTCGTCGGCTCGCCCGGTCTGCCGCTCCAATTCCTGCGCGACGACGCGCTTAGAGGAAACTTTTTCGAAGCTGTCTTTCACGCGATTCGCCATCTCACCCGTTAACCAAAAATAAAAATAACTATGAACGAACCAAATCAGCCCCAATTCCCTCCGCCACCACCGATCATTTCGCCGCAGGCAAATGAAACGGTGAACGTCCTCGGGCAAAATCCCGAAGAGCGTATTCCCATTCATGGCGTCATCGGCGCTATCGAGGCGATGCTGCGCAATCCACGACGGGTATTATTTCAATTGGGCCAAAGCGGAAGTGGTGCAGTGACGTTTGCACTCGTGCTGATCGCGATTGTTTGCAGTCTGGTTTACGGTGTCGTGATTGGAACCTTTTCGGGCGGGGACCAGTTATGGGCAGCGCCATTGAAAGTTTGCCTCGGCCTGTTCATCGCTGCGTTGATCTGTCTGCCCAGCCTTTACATCTTCGCCTGCTTGAGCGGTTCACAGGCGCGGTTGGTGGAAATCGCCGGAATGGTCGCAGGGCTTCTCGCCTTGATGACCGTCCTGCTCATCGGCTTTGCGCCAGTAGCGTGGGTCTTCTCGCAATCCACTGAATCGATTGCCTGGATGGGAGCACTGCATCTTGTCTTCGCGTTAATCGCCCTCTTTTTTGGATTCCGCTTTTTGCAATCCGGCTTTGTTCATTCGGCTGCCAAATCCACGATCGGCTTCAAAATGTGGACCGTTGTCTTCCTTCTCGTGATTTTACAGATGTCCACTGCGTTGCGCCCTTTCGTCGGAACCGCCGAAACATTTCTTCCGACGCAAAAGAAGTTCTTCCTGGCGCACTGGGAGGAATCGATGAAGAAGCCGAAAATCGTGGAAGCATCGAGTGAGCCTTCGACTCGTTATTGAGGAAGCACCTTATTCATCCCCACCGTTTCCGTTTCCGCTGGACTTGGTTTCCCATCTGCGACGTTGCGGTTCTGGCAAAGTGGTGTCCACTTTGGCGTAGTAGGTCTGCTCTCCAAACACTTCGTCAATCGTCTGCTGTAATTGGTGCGACGGAGTAACGGAATACTTTTCGTGGGTCTCAATGAAAACCATTTCACCTCCAGGCCGTTTTATACAGAGAAAGAGGGGAATTTTGCCGGGGGAACTTTCCGCGTAACCGCGCAGAAGCTGAAATGTTTCTGGATCCACTTGCGTGGTGTTGAGACGAAAATGGACCTGTTTGGTAAATCGTTTCGGCGCATCTTCCAGGGGCATGATCTCTTGAGGAAAGATCTTCGCTTTATCTTCTGAATTATTGACCTCGCCAATTACGAGCACCGCCTTGTTTGCTTCGAACAGATGCCGGAACTTATCAAAGTTCTCATTCATGCAAAGCACCTGGATTGTTCCCTGCAAATCTTCGAGAGTCACCATTGCGTAAGGTTTGCCGGATTTCTTGGAGATGCCTTGTTGAACAGCGGAAACGAGACCAGCAATACGTGTCATGGTGCGACCGGGCAACGCTGATAACTCCGAGGTTTTATGCACCCCATAGCGCTCAATGAGCGAAGCGAAAGGTGTCAGCGGATGACCACTCACGTAGAACCCCAGCAATTCCTTTTCATGCGCGAGCAACTCGTGCTGCGGCCATTCTGGAAGTTGCTTTTCCGGTTCGGGAGGATTTTGTGCGGCTTGCTCTTCGAACATCCCGAACAAAGTATTTTGACCGCGTTGTCGGTCGGAGATGATTCCTGCCGCGCGAGTGAGAACGCGATCAATCTTGGCGAATAACGAAGCGCGCGTTTCACCAAAGCCATCGCAAGCACCAGACTTGATTAACGCTTCGAGCACCTTGCGATTCACAGTGCGGCCATCCACCCGTTCACATAAATTCTCCAGCGACGTAAACCTTCCACCTTCCTTGCGCGCGTCGAGAATGCTTTGCACCGCGATTTCGCCCACGCCTTTGATTGCAGCCAATCCAAACCGGATCACTTCGTTGGAAATGGGAACCGCATCCTGCCGGTCGTTCGTCAGGCCAGATGCTTGCCCTGCTTTGCGCAAGGCGGGCGCAAACTGCACAAAACTTTCGTTCACATCCGGCCCGAGTGTCTCGATGCCGAACTGTTTCCCCTCTTCGATGAGTACCCCGAGCTTCTCGGTGTTGCTCATTTCGTTCGTCATGTTGGCAGCGTAAAATTCGACGGGATAATTCGCCTTCAGATAAGCTGTTTGATACGAAACAATCGCGTAAGCGGCCGCATGCGATTTGTTGAAACCGTATCCAGCGAATTTTTCCAGCAAATCGAAAATCTCATTCGCCTTGGGGGCGGGAATATTGTTCACCCGGGCAGCGCCCTCCACAAACGTTTTGCGCTGCTTCGCCATTTCTTCCAGCTTCTTTTTGCCCATCGCACGACGCAACAAATCTGCGGCGCCCAGCGTATAACCGGCAAGCACCTGCGTCGCCTGCATGACCTGCTCCTGATAGATCAGCACGCCGTAAGTTTCCTTTGAGAGCGGTTCGAGCAAAGGATGCGGATATTCGATCTTCACCTCACCGTGACGGCGCTTGATGAAGTCTGGGATCAGGTCCATCGGTCCCGGCCGATAGAGGGCGACGAGTGCCGTGATGTGTTCAACGGAACTGATCTGGAACTTTCGACAGAGATCACGCATCCCGCCCGATTCCAACTGGAACACACAGGTAGTGTTTCCTTTGTTAAGCAGATCATAAGTCCTGGTGTCGTCCAGCGGCACATCGTCGATATCGAGGTCGATGCCTTTGTTCTGCTTCACCATCTCGCATGCGTTGCGAATGACCGTCAGAGTCTTCAGCCCAAGAAAGTCCATCTTCAGAAGACCCAGATCACCGACCGGATTCATCGCGTATTGCGTCACGATGGTTCCGTCTTCGTCTTGTTTCAGCGGAAGCAAATTCACCAGCGGTTCAGGACCGATCACCACACCCGCCGCATGCACGGAGGAATTGCGGGTTAAGTCTTCAAGAACAAACGCGGTGTCGAGCAACTCGCGCGTGGTCTCTTCGGTTTCGTATGCCTGTTTGAATTCCGGCGATTGCTCAAGAGCCTTCTTCAGGTTCATCTTGAGTTCGTTGGGAATCATCTTCGCCAGGCGATCGACTTCCCCATAGCTAAGGCCCATCACACGGCCGACATCGCGGACGACCGATTTCGCGCCCATGGTACCGAAAGTGATAATCTGCGCCACGCATTCGCGCCCATACTTTTGGCGGACATACTCGATCACGTCCGCGCGACGATCGTCCGCGAAATCAATATCAATATCAGGCGGGTTAACGCGCTCGGGATTCAGGAATCGTTCAAAGAGCAACCCGTAACGAATCGGGTCAACGTTCGCGATTTCAAGCAGGTAGGTAACAAGGGAACCTGCGGCGGAACCACGAGCCACGCAGCTAACACCCATCTTACGACGGCCGTAACTCACGAAATCAGCGACAATAATGAAGTAGGAAACGAAACCGGTCGTCTCAATGACCTTCAACTCGGCTTGAAGGCGGTCGATGACCTCCGTGACGGCCGCGGCGACTTCTGGATCGTTGATGTCATTTGAGACATCCTTGCGACCGGACACAGTGAACTTCGGCAGGCGCGATGCATCCTCGATTCGTTCTACAACAAAGTCATCTCCCTCTGCCCGTGCATGCATCGTATAACGAGTGTACAACGCATCCGCCAACATTTTGCGCAGGTAACCTTCCCTTGTGAAATGTTCCGGCGGCTCGAACGATGGGTAATGCAATTCGCCAAACTTAATTTCGACATTGCACTTTTCGGCAACCTCCAGTGTGTTCGTCACGGCATCCGGCACTTCGCTAAACAGCGCTTTCATTTCCTCGGCCGACCGCAGATAGTACTGTTCCCGCGCGTAGCTTGCGCCGAGTCGTTTGGGATCCTGCAGAGTGGTCTGCGTGCCGATGCAGACCAACACGTCGTGCGCGTGAGAGTGACTTTTCTCGATGTAATGAACGTCATTCGTTCCGACAAGCTTCACCCCGAATTCTTTGGACCATTGAATGAGCTGCCGATTTACCTTGGCGTCCTCAGGGCTGCCGTGGTTCTGCAATTCGAAATAAAAATTCTCCGCACCAAGAGTTTGCTTGAACCAATCCACGGTATCGCGGGCCTTTGCGAGATCATCATGCAAAATTGCCTGGGGAATTTCGCTGGCGAGACAGCCCGAGAGCGCAATCAAACCACCGTTGTGCGCGGCTAAAAGTTCCTTATCGATGCGCGGCTTATAGTAATAGCCTTCGAGATGACCTGCAGTGACAAGCTTGGTCAGGTTTTTGTATCCGGTTTCATCTTTGGCGAGCAGGACCAGGTGATTGTAAAGATCCTTGCCGCTACCGCCACTCGACTTTTTTTCCAACCGACTGCCGGGGGCGACATACACCTCGCAACCGATGATTGGCTTGATGCCCTTATCGCGAGCTGCCTGGTAAAACTCAATTGCTCCATAGAGCGCGCCATGATCAGTGATTGCGATCGCGGGAAAGTTCAGCTCATGCGCTTTTTCCATCAACCTGTCCAAACGGCAAGCCCCATCGAGCAACGAAAACTCGGTGTGCAAATGGAGATGAACAAAGTCGGAATGCGACATGCATTTAACTTAGCGGTGCAAAGCGGCGTGTCGCAAGTACGCGGTGTCATTACATGCAACTTCCGCTCCGTCGCGTGAATCTCTAATCAAGGTCACGCAACCACCTGAAGTGACTGATGGTTTAGTTCCAGGAGAGAATTCTGGTTCAGCGCCGAGATTATTTCTGGGAGATGTTTTTGAAACAATGTCCTTAGCTCTCGATTGCCGATGTTGCCGGTTCGTACCAATACCAATTTCCAGGCTTGTGATGCAACAAAAGCGAATAATAGAAATCGGTATCCTTCGAAATCAGCACACGTTGTTCGCTCAACGAAAGCTCGTTAATCGTTTGGTCACTGGTTCGGTTTCCATTCGACAACTGGGTCGTGTGGATCGCGTCGTGCCCCGCCGCCTGCAGCATCTTGCAAATCCCCGGCGACAGATGCGCATCCACTATGAATCTCATGTAAGAGCGAGATGCTGGCTTTTAAGTTGCAACGAGCGGGCAGCGAATTCGAGGCATGCCTGCAAATCTTCGCGTTCAAGATCAGGGAATTCGGCGAGCAAATCATCAAAGGTGTCGCCCGCGGCAAGATACTCGAAAATGGATTCAACCGGATAACGCAAATTCCGGATGACAGGCTTTCCGTGACAGATCTCAGGATTGATCGTGATGCGGGAAAGTAACGAATCCATGGCAAAATGTGGACGCTAACCTGATTACTTGTCAAGCGAGGTGAGTCGCACTTGAGGGCATTGCCGGTTGGTTAAGCGCGTTGGCTGCCCTCTTAATCATAATCTTGATCTTAATCGGTTTTCCGGAGATTAGGATTAAGAGGACACCTCGCTAACTAAATTTCCTACTTTATTTGCGGCTTCGCCGCCCTGTGCCTCCATAGTGAATTCCGGGGCGAATTACAAACTTCCCCCTCCTTTCTAATCACTCCAGCATTGCTGGTTGGTGAAATTTAGGGTTTTGTTTGCACCGATGAACATTCCGCCACCCTCCGACAAACAAGCGCGGGTTCTATGGTTTTCACTGACTGCGCTGGCCATTTCGATTTTGCTTGGGTTGATCAGCATCCTGTTCTGGGGTCTGGGTTGGGTGATCGACAAACTGACACCTGTCCTGCTTCCACTTGCATTGGCTGGCGTCATTGCCTATTTGCTCGATCCGTTGGTCGATTTCCTGGAACGCAAAAAGATACCGCGAACACGCGCCATTGTGTTGGTCTTCTTCGCAGCAACGATGCTTTTTGCAGGAATGCTGGCAACAGTGGTTCCTCGACTCATTTTTGAAACGGGCGCACTCATCGAACGTGTTCCCGCGTATTCGCAAAGCTTGCACCAGCGTTTTCAGGGTTCCTATCTCGGCCAGAAACTTGAGCAAGCCTGGACGGCCAATCTGCCCGTGACCAATGTTGTTGAATTCACCACAACGACTAACGGAGTCACGGGAACAAGCAACATCCCGGACGCTCCCGGGGGGGTGGTCGCAACGGCCAAACCTGCTTTTCTGGAATCGCCCATGACAGCAAAAGTGCTCTCGTGGACTGCACAGATTTTGCCGGAGGTCGGCGGTTGGTTGCTGACACAACTGAAGCGAGTCGGTTCCTGGCTTGGCTGGCTGATCGGTTTGGTCCTCGTCCCGGTTTATGTGTTTTATTTCCTGAAGGAGAAATCGGGCATTCAGAGGAACTGGCGGGATTACCTGCCGGTGAGGGATTCGCGAGCGAAAGATGAACTCATTTTTGTCCTTTCCTCAATCAATGACTGTCTAATCGTCTTTTTCCGGGGACAGGTTCTCGTCGCGCTCTGCACCGGAACCTTGCTCACGATTGGTTTCCTGGCCATGGGATTAAACTACGCAGTGCTGCTGGGGGTAATGGCCGGTTTGCTTGGAATCATTCCTTATCTCGGTGTCATGATCAGTCTCCTTCCCGCGGTGATTCTGGCCGCGGTGCAATTCGGAGATTGGCTTCACCCTGTGCTCGTACTGCTCATCTTTGGATTGGTGAACCTGCTCGAAGGGTTCGTCATCTCGCCAAAAATAATTGGTGACCGGGTAGGTCTGCATCCGCTCACCATCATTGTCTCAGTGGTGGTGGGCACAACTTTGATGGGAGGAATCATCGGCGGTGTTCTGGCGATCCCGCTAACGGCTGCCTTGCGGACGATGATGTTCCGTTATGTCTGGAAAGTACGGCCATCCCCAGGAAAAAGACGTTAACGCAAAGCCGCGGAGGCTCGGTGCGCTCGGCGTGTTTAACGTCCAGCGGATTAGAGATCCGCGCTACAGCAGACTGAAAGTCCGCGCTACGAGCAAACTCAGAAAACAAAAAAACCCCTCCCGATTTTCTCAGGAGGGGTTTGGATAGCTTCAAGCTAAATTAGAACTTGTAAACCAAGTTCGCTGCAACGAGCCAATCGTTCTTCTTGCTGCCGTTGCCGAGGAAGCGGGCATCATCAGCATGATCCCAGCGGACTTCCAAGCGGCTCAGGACGTTTTCCCAGATATCGTACTGCACTGTAGCTGTAACAGCAAACAATTCAGTTTCGATTGCACCGACACCGCTGCCCACTTCGAGGTCAACGTATTCAGCACGAGTATGGAGACTCAGCTTTTCAGTTGCTTGGAAGGAGGCATACAGAGCGGCCGTCCAGATATCAGTATTGCCTCCGCCAATCGGAGCGAGAGCTGCACCACCAAGAACAGAGTCATTGATGTAATCGAACGCTGCACCCAGGCGGAGACCTTCCACAGGAGTTGCGAGCGTTGCACCAACATAATAATGCTGCTGGCTTTTGGTGGAAGTCGTCGAGTCGCCGATGACTGCGCCGGCATAGAGAGCGGAACCAGCGAGGAAGCCGAGGTCTTCTGGTGCGGTGAGCGCCACAGAGGCCATATAAGCCTTGCGGGATTCTGCACGAGAATTACGGGCATTGATCGCGTGAGTCGTTGCGGTGTTAGCAACACCAGCATTGACGGTCAGGAATTCAAGCGCCTGATAGGTAGCCAAGAGACCAGTGTGTTCGGTCGGCTGAATGCTGTAGCCGTAGGAACGGGTATAGTTCGGGTTCTTGTAGCTGTCGGTGGATTCGTAACCAATAATGGTATCCCAACGACCCAGTTTGAGGTCCAAACCATTGCCAATAGGTGCGCGCAGGGCGACGTAGGCTTGGCGAATGTCAGCATCACCAGTTGCTGCTGGTGCATCAGGTCCCCACATCAAGTCAGCGCGGTAACCGGCAGACCATTCGCCTTCTTCCAAAGGCTTTTCCAAGGTAACGAGAACGGAATTCACGTTGAATCCGTCACGCTTGGTTGGGGTGTTGAAAGCAAAAGGAGCAGGAACAGCGTTGCCTGTACCTGGATTCCAGTGAGCTCCAACATCAACGTAACCGCTGATTGTTGTGGAAGAGAGAGCAGTCAACAAAGGCTGCGCAGCTTCTTCCGCTTGTGTAACTGACGAAAGGCTGACGAGACCGACGGCCGCCAGACCCAGTGTCCATTTATTAATTTTCATTAGTTCCTCCTGCAATGTGTTTTTGTCACTTGCGTTTTTATGCGTTTCTCATGGGGCAAAAAACGGTTTGCCCGCGCACCAAAACGGTGGTGCATTGCGCCGGACACTAACAAAACCTTTTACTTTGACAATAGTTTTTTTTGGTTTTTTCCAAACGAAAAAACGTGTTTTCCTGAGGAAATCGAACTTTTTAGTGCCCGGCACACCACCAAACACCCACTGCAACTGCCAAAAAAGAGCAGGAAAACACTGTCGCGCGGTATGCTTTAACACCTGTTTTGGCGATGCATCCGCCGATCCAACCGGCCGCGGAGGAGAACAAAGTCATGCCCGCAATGGTTCCCAGCGCATAGGCCGCCAAATAGGTTATGGCTGCGGCTCGCGTCGGAAATGCCAGCGCCGGGAGAACGCCGAAAAAGTGGGAGCTACCCGCCAGGCCGTGTAGCGTGCCAATGCCAAATGCGGCGTGGGAATGGACGTGAGATTGGTGCTTCTCCTGGGGATGTTTATGACAATGAATGTGCATATGAGATTCCCCCTCGTGCTGGTGTTCATGGACATGTAATCGCCGTGAAAACGCGAGCCGAATTCCCCATACCCCAATCGCAATCAGCATCAGTCCAACCAATTGTTCGCTCCAGGCAGAGATATGTTCCATGGGCAGCAGTTCCCTGAAGAAGACAAGCAGAACGCCAATCAAAATGACACCCGCAGCATGACCTGCTCCCCATTTTGCTCCCGCAATCCATGAATGCTTCCGCCGGTCAATCGCCGCGAGAGGAGCCACTGCGGTTAAATGGTCTGGCCCGGAGAATACATGGACCAAACCCGCAATAAAACCTGCAGCAGCAGAAAGCATGGCGTGTTTGTGCAGCCATTAAGGAGCAGAAGCAAGGGGGAAACATGTTTATGCGGTGATTATAGTCACCACCTCACGCCGTGCGCTTTCGCCGCCGTTGTTCACTGTGGAAACGGCAATCTCATTCACCGGGTACGCAGGCAGATTCTCGAGCATGAAATTCAGGTCAATCGGGCTGCCCACTGGCCCCCACCTGATCCACTCCGTTCACCTTTATTCAGACGCGGTGATACTTCGCGGCTAGTTCGCCTGCGGTTTTTTAGAATTATACCGTCAGAATTTCTTTTTCTTTCTTACTGAGGTGGTCGTCGATTTTGCCAATGTATTGGTCGGTCAGCTTTTGAATTTCTTTTTCCGCCGCTTCCACCTGATCTTCGGTAATGCCGCCAACTTTTTCTTCTTTCTTCAGCGCTTCCATGGCATCGCGGCGAACGTGACGGATCGCAACCCGCCCCTCTTCAGACATTTTGCGCGCAATCTTCACAAATTCCTGGCGCCGTTCTTCGCTCAGTTCAGGAAGGACAATGCGGATAAACTTGCCCTGCACGGCGGGATTCAAGCCGAGGTTCGCTTTTTGAATGGATTTTTCAATCGCAGTAGTGGTGCTTGCGTCCCAGGGTTGGATCAGGAGCATGCGCGCTTCGGGCGTGCTGATGCCAGCGAGTTCACGAAGACGCATGTGGGAACCGCCATACACTTCCACCATGATATTCTCAACGAGACTCGGCGATGCCTTGCCGGTGCGAACCCCGGTGAAATCCCTTTGCACGACCTCTTCGGTCTTTATCATTTTCTCTTCCGCTTCCAACAAGATGTCATCAAGTGCCATAAATTCAGTATTAAGTATCCAGTGTTTCGCAGAACTATCCAGCGGTTTCGCTCAGGATGTCACAAGCGTTCCCACTTTATCGCCCAGGACCACTCGTTTCAAATTGTGCGGTTTGAAAAGATCAAAAACAATAATCGGCATTTTGTTATCCATGCACAGTGAGAAAGCCGTTGCATCCATCACCTTCAATTGTTTTTGCAACGCTTCCATGTAGGAAATCTGTGAATAACGTTTCGCTTTCGGATTCTTTTTCGGGTCGCTGTCATAAATGCCGTCAACCTTGGTTGCCTTCAAAATGACTTCCGCGCCAATCTCGTTCGCGCGCAGGGCAGCCGCTGTATCCGTTGAGAAATAGGGGTTCCCGGTGCCGCCGCCAAAAATCACCACCCGTCCTTTTTCCAAGTGCCGGACCGCGCGCCGACGGATGAACGGCTCGGCCACCTGCGACATCGTGATCGCAGTTTGCACCCGTGTGGCAACGCCGATTTTTTCGAGAGCGTCTTGCAAGGCAAGCGAGTTGATGACCGTTGCAAGCATTCCCATGTAGTCGCCGGTGGCTCGTTCAATGCCACGCTCGCTGCCGGCAAGGCCACGGAAAATGTTGCCTCCGCCGATTACGATAACGACTTCCACGCCCAGTTCGCGCACTTCGGCGATCTGGCTCGCCATATCATGGACGGCCTCGGGATTAATGCCAGAACCTCCTTCGCCGCCGAGGGCTTCACCGCTGAGTTTGAGGAGAACGCGTTTATATTTTGGAGCGGATTTTTTCATTTTGCGAAGGAACGTGGTTGACTGCTTCGAACATGCGCGGGCTTTCTATCATCGGACTCGCCACCCGTCAACGCGACATCTCCCATCGAACCGATAAAAAGCAACCAAGACGGACATGGGTCCGCCTTGATTCGAGTTTTTTATCTTAATTTTGGTATCAGTCCCGAGAAGGCGCGCAAAGCAACCCCTCATTGTAAGCCGTTAATTCTGTTAGCAGATCCTCACCCAGCGTTTGCCATGCGGTGCTGCTCCCACGAACTCCGCTGCCGATAGGGAATGCGCTCAGAAACGCATCAGCGTTTGCAATGGTATCCGCGATGCAACTGGACTCGTTACCAACTGCCACATTCAATTTTGCCGCGATCAATTGTTCGGCCAGATTATAAGTTTTATCGTTTCTGATTGGGTTTTGCATGATGTTAATCGCTTGCTGTTTGGTGTAACTCACACCGCCAAGGACAATGTTGGCAACGGGCCATGCGCCTGGATGATTCTTCCAATAACCAGGAGTGCCCACTCCGGGCTCTTCCTGCGGCACCGGCACTTCAATGATCATGATCTGTGGAGCATCCACAGCACCGAGGTCGAGAACGACTGCAACGACATCCCCAGATCCCGGCACAAAAGAACCCTGTGAGGCAGCAGCGGCCAGAAGGCTTTGATAGGCCGCCGTGTTTTCGGCCGGTGTGACCGGCCATCCATCCGTAAACCACCAGATGGCGTTCTGCACATCCTCGGGCGTTCCCTGCTTATTGTTCAGGATATAATTTACGATCCCCCACGGAATGCTTTGGAGATGACTTGGCAAACCTGCATCGGTGCTCAATCGCAATATGGCGCCACAATACTGGGCACCGACGCTAAACTCGAAGTTGTAGGCTTCAACGCACCAACCGGGGTAAGTGTTATTTCCCACCGAATAGCCAGCAGGCACCCCGCTCAAGGTGAGATCCAGATAACTGAAGCTGGCACTGGGATATGGCCCTGACGAGAAACAGACAGGCCCCGGTGGCAACGAGATTGCCGCTTGTGTATTGATGTTTACTGCAAGCAATGCTGCAGCCGCTAGTACCATTAGTTTTTTCATTTTGAGTAAGTGGATTAACTTTCGCGGAACATCGTAATCAGATGCGGACGAAGCGATAGAAGGCCTTACGCTGTTTCACTGTTGGGCGATTGCCATTATGGACGGGTCGTCCAGTTTGAGTAAACAGCGAGCGGCGGAAGTATTTTCACAACGTGAATGTTTGGATGGATGAGGGTACAAAAAAAGCCGAGCTCCTGAAAACCAGGAGCTCGGCAATCGAAAGAACAAGAAACGTTTAAGCAGCCGTTTCGCCTACCTGAAAACGAACAAACCGGCGAATGACAATTTCGTCACCCAATTGCTTGCTTACATTGGCAACGTGTTCCTTGACGGTGATTTCAGAATTCTTCTTCACAAATCCCTGGTCCACCAGGCAGACCGTTTGGAAAAACTTGTCCACCACGCCATCCAGAATCTTCTCCAATGCCTGCGCCGGCTTGTCTTTGAGACGATCCGATTGCGCGGCAATTTCACGTTCCTTTGCGACTACTTCAGCGGGCACGTTTTCGCGGGAAACCGCAATCGGATTGGCGGCAGCGATTTGCAATGTGATATCGCGAACAAGCTGCTTAAACTCTTCCTTCTGGACTGTTTCTTCTTTGCCAGCGCCCACTTCCACCAGAACGCCAACTTTCGCGCCGGTATGAATGTAAGCTGCGACCATCCCATTTCCGGAAACCTCAATACGATGGAAACGAGCGACCTTGATGTTCTCGCCGATTTTCGTCACGGCAGCGACGCGGTCTGCTTCGAGATCGATCGCAGGATCGTTCGCCAGCTTCTTGGCCAGTTCATCGCAGAACGCCTTGAACGATTCATTGCGTGCGACGAAATCGGTTTCGCAATTCACTTCCACGATCAGGCCCACCTTGGCGCCGGGAGCGATGTGTTGTGCGATGACACCTTCATTTGCGTCACGGCTCGATTTCTTAGCAGCAGTGGCAGTGCCTTTTTTGCGAAGATTATCAACAGCAGCGTCAATATCACCATTGGATTCAACCAACGCTTTTTTGCAATCAAGCAGACCGGCCCCGGTCATTTCACGCAATTTCCCGACAAGTGCAGCAGTAATTTCAGCCATAGTAGCAGTTATAAATTAGATAAGTGTTTGAGAGTTGAGAATCTCGCCTTCGAAAATTCCTGGAGAAAAAACGAAAGCGCGGAGCGAAGCTCGAGCGAGCTCCGCTCCGATTGCTTTAAAAACTAAACCGTGGCTGGAGCAGCAGCATCCGTCGGCGTAGCGACTGGCGCTTCCGCCGGAGCGGCGGCAGCGGCCGGCGCTGGGACGCCCTCAACTGGAGCAGCAGCAGCCGGGTCCTTTTCTTCACCAGCCTCGCCAGCTTTGCGACGAGCGTACTTCGCATCGTATTCGCCTTTGGCCTGGGTGATGGTTTGCACCACGGTCGTCAAAATGATGCGGAGCGAACGAATCGCGTCATCATTCGCCGGGATTGGATAATCCACCAGGTCAGGATCGCAATTGGTATCAACGATCGCGATAATCGGAATCTTCAAACGACGCGCTTCAGCAATGGCGTTGTGCTCGCGCTTCACGTCAATGATGAACATCGCCGGCGGGAACTTGTCCATCGTGCGGATACCGTCGAGATATTTGAATAGACGGGCTGCTTCACGACGATAAACAGCTTGTTCCTGTTTGCCGTATTGATTGATAGAGCCGTCTGATTCCATCTTTTCGATCTGTTTCAAACGAGCGATGGAACGTTTCACCGTCTGGAAATTTGTCAGGGTGCCGCCGAGCCAGCGTTCGGTGACATGAAACTGGTCGCAAGCCTTGGCTGCTTCTTTCACTGCTTCCTGTGCTTGTTTCTTGGTGCCGACAAAGAGAACTTTGCCGCCTTTGCCAACAATCTTGCTCATGAACTCACACGCTGCGTTCAACTGTGTGTGGGTCTTGCTGAGGTCGATAATGTGGATCCCGTTACGCGCGTCAAAGATGAAACGCTTCATCTTGGGATTCCAACGCTTTGTCTGGTGTCCAAAATGAACGCCAGCATCCAACAATTCTTTAATACCGATGCTAATCACAATTTTCCTTTGTTAAAGATCCGCCTTTTGGCGAACCATCCCGCGGAACACGGGATTATTTTAGGTGTTATTATGGCCGCCCAAACTTCACACGAAGCCGGATTTTCAAGGCCGTTTACCTTCCTGAACAGCAAACTGACACACGCCAGACCATTCAAAAAGGAGCGGCAACGTAACAAAAATGCGCTGCCGGGCAACTATTATTTTGAGGAAAGCCTCACCACGGGTGTGATTTTTTCCGGGTGAGATGAAATAAAATAGTTGTAGAATAAGATCGTACAAACTTTATCATTCCTCTAATACAGTGGGGATGAAGAAGAGTAAAAAGAAGGTTGAGCAGAGTTTGACGCCAAAGGAACGGCAACTGGTTGAACAGCTGCGAAAAAGCCCCGGATTAATGGAGCGAGTGCAGAGCATAGTCGATTTGGCTGAGAACGCCGAAGGTCCACTCAAAACCGCTGATGAGATAGAGGAAGCTCTCGTGGAAGAGATTCGGCGGCTGGGCAATGAGACGATGCATCACTGGGCGACAAAGGCCCAAGAGCGTGTCAGTGACGAACTCAAAGCCGAACACCCGAAGGTGCTGAGCTTCAAAAAAAAACGCTAAAGTGGTGGTGTGTCTTTGGTCTGATAGAGGTAAAGGATCGCATTTGGCGCATTCCGACAAAGAGTTATGTGCGTCCTCTTCCCAAGCGACTCGCCGTTACTCCAAGAGGGAAATCACGCCGACTGGAGAGAGTTTTGACCGACTTCGGCTGCGAACATTCTTTTGCCCGAGCCACTGAAAGTGTGCTGGAACACTATGGTTTTAAACTGAGTGCAACTGCGGTCCGGAAATGCACGTTGACTCATGCTCAACGAGCGAAAGCCAAACAGGAAAAACAATATACAGAATCGTTTCGGACCCTGCCTCCGCAGGGGCAGGAGAATATTATCTCAGAGGCCGATGGGACGATGATCTGCACAGTGGAGGCAGGTTCCAGAAAGGGTAAACGTCCGCGAGAATGGAAAGAAATCAGGCTTCTTGCTGCCCAGGCCAGTGGCAGCACCCAAACAACCTATGCCGTTACATTTGGCACGGTGGAACAGGCGGGAAGACGCTGGGGACATTGCACCAAAGAAGCCGGTTGGGGGCTCAATAGCCGCATCCATGCAGTAGGCGATGGAGCGGAGTGGATTCGTCTTCAGTGCGAAGAAGTTTTCCAGAAACAAGGCAAGTTCCTCTGCGACTTTTACCATGTCAGCGAGTATTTGGCCAAAGCGGCACCAGCTTTTCGACAAGCCAATCCACATCAATGGGGCCGAACCCAGCAGAAACGCTTGCGTCGAGGCGCTGTTGATCTGGTCATAGAGACTCTGGCCCAACACTTGGAACCGGCTGCCACCGCAGATGAACAAGCGCCCGTTCGCAACGCTCACCGTTATCTCACCAATCGCGCCGACTGTTTAGATTATCCCGACGCTCTGCGCCGAGGCTTGCCCATCGGTTCCGGGATGATCGAATCCGGACATCGCCATGTCCTTCACGCCCGCCTCAAAAAGGCAGGAACAGCCTGGTTGCAAT
>JACDHS010000156.1 GCA_013820875.1 Verrucomicrobiota bacterium
GTTTTGGACACCTCGTTGGCCAACCTACCTACTTTTTCGTTCCGTTTTAGACACCTCGTTGGCCAACCTACCTACTTTTTTGTTCTGTTTTGGATACCTAGTTGGCCAACCTACCTGTTTTTTCGTTCTGTTTTGACGGCAAGTTGCCCAACCAGGGTTCTAAAACAGAACGAAAAAATGGATAAACAGCCCGTTTTCCTTACTTTTGGGTATTTTCGCGGGAATTTCGGGTGGAAAAGGGCCAATTTTCTCTTCGGATCTCAAACGTAGCAAATCGACACGTTGCATCGCTTGAGATAACTCAGCCCTTTTACACCCGCTCGGGGTATCCGTAGCAGTATCGAGATGCGCCCTTGAATTCCTGCCCCGGCGGAACTCTCTTCCCGTGCGATGCCTCCATGGAATGGCCACAATCTTACGCGTGCCACCGAACCATGATGCGTCAGCCCTGACAAATGACAGAGACTAAATTCCGGACCTTCAGATGGCTCCTGAGGGTCGATAAGGTTGACCTGCATCAAGGAGAATCGATACTCGACGCAACTTCCAGTCGGTTTTTGATTCATATCAAAGTCTTTCTCTCTTCAGCCGATACGGTGACGCGCAACAGGACATTCACATGCCGCGTCTCCAAAACAACACAGCATCGAGCAAGCAAATCACCACAACTGCGCCAATCGTTTCGTTGCCTGATCCCGACGAGGCCGCAGTGAGGTCAGTCGATTGGTCCCTGAGTCGGCGGGCGTTCAGCCTCGCCGTCGGCAGCCTCATCCTTGCAGGTTGTTTCGCTCTCATGCTGGTGGTTGGGCGTATTCCGGTTATCTCGGAATGGTTGGGTGATCCTGAATTTTTCAAGCGTTGCCTCGTGGTGCATGTCGATCTTTCGCTGGTGGTGTGGTTCTTTGGTTTCGCCGCCGCGTTGTATTCCCTCCTCCCGGGAACAAAGAGAAATCACTCCATCTTTCACGCGGGTTTTTCCGTCGCATTAACAGGCACCGTGGCGATGGTCGCCGCCATGTTTGTTCCGGGGGCTCCGGCAATTCTCTCGAATTATGTGCCAATGCTCGATCATTGGTTGTTCATCGCAGGAATCGTGATGTTATTCTCCGGGTTGTTGATCTGTTTCATGGATGGCCGGTTATTTTCCAACGATTCGGAAGCGGAAGTGACCGAGATCGAAACCGCTCCGGGAAGGTTGCAGTGGTTTCGCATCACTCCAGATATTGCGGCGGGATTCAAAACCGCGGCACTGGCGTATGTGGTGGCGATGACAACGTTCGCCATCTCGTGGTTCGTCACGCCGCGATCACTTGAGGCAAGAGCTTATTATGAACTGGTCTTCTGGGGCGGCGGACACGTGCTGCAAGTGGCAAATGTCGCGGCAATGCTAGCGGTGTGGTTGCTGCTCCTCTCGTCTCTGCTGCGACGCCAGTTGCTCTCGAAACGCACAGCGTGGCTGCTCTTCGGAGCGCTCCTGCTTCCCCACCTCGTTGCGCCGCTGCTCACGCTCCAGGGAACAAACACGACGCTCTACCGCACCGGTTCAACTCGGTTGATGCAGTTTGGAATTTTTCCGATCGTAACAATCTTCCTTGTGATCTGCATTCGCCGGATCCACGCAGCCTTTAAGGCAAAGCAAATCGGCGCGGAAGCGTTTCGTGATCCGCGGTTCATCGGTTTCGCTGCCAGTGTGGGACTGACCGTTATCGGATTTCTGCTCGGCGCGATGATTCGTGGTTCGAGCACTCTGATTCCAGCGCATTACCACGCTTCGATTGGCGCTGTCACTGTTTCCTTTATGGCGGTGACTTACGTGCTGTTGAAGCCGCTTGGCTTTTCACTGCCCGGGTTTCGTTTGAGTCGCCTGGCGCCCGCTCAACTTTATCTATTCGGAATTGGGCAGCTTGTTTTTGCCCTCGGTTTCGGCTGGGGCGGATTGTTTGGCCTCGGTCGCAAAGCCTATGGAGCAGAGCAACACATTAGATCCGTCGGTGAATACATCGGGGTCGGTGTGATGGCATTCGGAGGTCTGCTCGCCATCAGTGGAGGCTTGTTGTTTCTGTTCCTGGTTGCATGGGCCGGCCGTCCCAGGATCTCCACTACTTTTTCTCTTTTCAAAATGAAATACCTCACAAGGAGCAACGCATGAAAGAACCAACAAAAAAACATCCAATCCAACGTCTCATGGACAATCCCTGGCTGCTACTGGTCCTCGGGGTCGTGATTCCTACCCTCTCCTACACGGTCTGGGGATGGATCGAACTCCTCCTGATCACGCCGGCAACACTGCCCTGAGGAACTATTATGAGCATTCACTCACCTGCTGCCGATTGGTTTAAAGCACCGCACGGCCACGAAAAAGTCTGGATCGGGCTCGCACTCGTCTGGTGCCTGATCATGTCGTTGATGATGCCCTACTGGCATTTCCGCGGACAACAAAACAGCGCGGGCGAAGCATACGCTGTCACGCCCGAAGACTTCGCGGCGCGCGTCGATCGTTTCGTCGAGGCAAACACGGTTCAAGAAGGGATCAACCCTATTGTAGAACCACCGCCGGGAGGGCACGCCTACCTGCTGGCGCGCCAATACATGTGGTATCCGGTGCTCAAATTGCGCGCCGGCGAAACTTACACGTTGCATCTTTCCTCGGCCGATGTGCAGCACGGGTTTTCGCTCCAACCAATCAACATGAACTTCCAGGTGATGCCCGGCTACGATCACGTTCTCACCCTCAAGCCAAAGACAAAAGGGGTGTTTCCAATTGTCTGCAATGAATTCTGCGGAGTTGGACACCATATGATGGTCGGCCAGGTAATCGTTGAATAAATCCCGTTTAATCTTATGACGCCACAATCTACAAACTCTATAGGGCTCACTGGTTCTCCTGAGCCAGCAGTCGTTCTGCCCCAGCCTGGTTCGTCTGGGATCCGTCGCCGCATTTGCGACACCACCGGCTTGCCGATCTGTCTCGATGCACAGCTCTTCATTCGCATCAACGCGGTGCTCGCCATTGTCTGCCTGCTGATCGGCGGCATCGGGGCAATTCTCCTGGCGCTGACCCGCTGGCAAACCATTCACCTCCTGCGCGTGGACTGGTTCTATCGGATCCTCACATTGCACGGCCTTAACATGTTGATCTTTTGGATCCTGTTTATCGAGGTGGCGATTCTCTACTTCGTCAGTACGTCACTGTTAAAGGTGCAGCTCTTCTCCCGAAAAGTTGCATGGGTTTCAGTGATCATGATGTTCGTGGGAGCCGTGATGGTGAATGTCACGATCTTGGTGGGTAAAGCGGATGTGACCATGACGTCGTATCTGCCGTTGCTTGCGCATCCCGCTTTTTATCTCGGAATCATATTGGTGGCAGTTGGAACCCTGATCGCGGTTTACAACTATTTTGCGACCATCTATGTGGCGAAGCGGGACAAAACTTATGAGGGCTCGGTTCCGTTGGTCGTCTTCGGCGCCACAGCCGCCGCGATCATCGCGGTGGTCACCTTGTTGCATGGAGCCGTTGTCATGGTTCCAACATTCCTGCATTCGTTGGGCTGGATTGCGCAACCGGACCCAATGTGGTACCGGCTGATCTGGTGGGGCCTCGGCCATCAATCGCAGCAGGTAAACGTCTGCGCGATGGTTTCCGTCTGGTATTTCCTTGGAACGATGACCACTGGCGCAAGGCCGATCAATGAAGCGGTTTGCCGCAGCGCATTCGTGCTCTACATCCTGTTTATCAATCTCGCTTCAGCGCACCATTTGCTGGTTGATCCAGGCGTCGGTTCAACGTGGAAGATTTGGAACACCTCCTATGCGATGTATCTGGCGGTGCTGGCTTCGATGATTCACGGCTTCACTGTGCCTGCATCTGTTGAAGTGTCCATGCGCGCCAAAGGTTATACCAAAGGACTGTTCGCATGGCTGACGAACGCACCCTGGAAAAACCCGGGGTTCTCCGGCTTCTTCCTTTCGCTGCTGATCTTCGGATTTATTGGGGGGATCACAGGTGTGACGCTCGGAACGCAGCAGATCAACATCATTGCGCACAACACCATGCGCATTCCCGGTCACTTCCACGCCACGGTCGTGGGAGGCACCACCCTTGCATTCATGGGATTGATTTATTATGTGGTGCCGCTGATCTTCCGACGCGATTACATATTCAAACCGCTCGCCCGAATTCAACCGTATCTCTTCGCCACAGGCATTATGATGCTCTCACTCGGGATGTCCTTCGCCGGTTCAATGGGCGTTTCACGTCGCAGTTGGGACATTGACGGCGCGGGATCGATCTATGGCCCTGCCGCTCACCTGATGCTTGGCGTGGCGGGGATCGGAGGCATCCTTGCCTTCCTCGGCCTCTTGACCTTTGTCCTGCTGACGGTTGGCACGGTCTTGTTTGGGCGGTCCAATGTCGGACGCAAGATGGATGATTGGGGCACTCCCAAGCCGTTGGTCGCCAAGGTAGCCGCCGCCAGCGAACATCAAAGCACCAGGGGCACCATGGTATTGGCCATCATATTCCTGATCAGCTTTGCGGTTTATTACTTCGCCAACTGGAAGGCATTGGCCGATGTCTGGCCGGTGCGTTAAGTCGGTCCAACATTCTGTGGGGCGAGTTATCTCGCCCCACCAAACAACACCACCACTGTCATGAAAATTATAAGAGAAATCATCGATCGCCTGCTCACCCGCACCACAACGTTCTTTGCCACGGGAACCTTTCCTGTGTTTGCGCTCGCGGCGCTGATCTTCTTTCAAATTTTCGTGACAGTGGTGGTGTTCTGGCCACCCAGCGGGAGTGTGTGGGCCTCTTTTGCCGAAGAGTTTCGCATCCGCTGTTTTCAATACGATCCCAATTCCGGCTGGATGCTTTGGAGCCAGGTGATGATGATGATTTCCGAGCCGATTCTTCTCCAGGTGATTATTTTTCTGATCTGGCGAAAGCAGTTGAAGGAGATCTGGTCAAAACACCGGCGCTCAATTTTTCCCGCAACGACTTCGGCTCTTGTGGTCGTCTGCCTGGTCGCCGGAACATTGGTCGGGTTTGGCCGCCCCAAAAACACGGAACCTGAACTCCCGTTCCCGGGTGAACGGATTCGCACGAAACTGAATCTTCCCTGGATTCCGTTGGCCGACCAGAATGGAAAGGAGATCGTGCTCGAAGATTTCAAAGGCAAGGTCGTTCTTATCACCGGCGTTTATTCCACCTGCACTGCGACCTGCCCGATGATCCTGATGCAACTGCACCGGGTTTTTGCCGAGCTGAGTTCGGAAGAAGTCGAAGGCTTCTCCGCCATTGCGGTGTCGCTGGATCCAGAGAAGGACACTGTGGAACGACGCCTCTGGACAGTGAAGCAGTATGCAGGCGAACGGGAGGCCAACATGCATTTCGTGAATGGAATTCCGAGCGATGTCGAGACCGTGCTGAACAACTTGCAGATTGCCCGCATGCGGAACACTCAGACCGGCGAGATTGATCACGCAAACCTTTTTGTCCTTATCGATCGCCAGGGCAAAGTTGCCTTTCGTCTTACATCAAGCGAACGGCATGAATCCTGGCTCATGTCGGCTGTGCGGCACCTGATCCAGGATAAGCCGAAAGACGACGGCAGAGTTGAACAAGCTGCGGTGAATCCTTGAAAGAGGATTATTCAATAAACGAGCGGAGCTTCGTTTCCGAGCTTCAAGCATAAGCTTTGGAGGTTGTGGTGACGATTCTCCCTCTCAACACGGCAGACCAGATCGATCCAAATGTCTCCTATTGAACAAACGAGCGCTCCGATCCCAAACAAAACCTCAGTCCAGAGTCGAGACGTGGAGAAGTCTTTGGAAGAACAGCCGCTTGTGAAAGTGCGAGCAGAGCGGTTTATCCGCCTTCTTGAAAACGGCAGCCTTTACACAGATCGCTTTATTCAGCGGTTTCTGCCGTCGGACCTGAATCCGTTTTCTCAACTCGGCGCGATCGCAAACACCTGTCTTATCATCGCGCTGATTTCCGGAGTGGCACTGTTGGTTTGGTACAGCCCAAGCGTTCATCAGGCCCACGCGTCAATGGAAGCGATCAAGAATTCGTCGTGGATTGGACAATGGGTTCGCTCTTTGCACCGTTACAGTTCCGATGCCTGCATGTTCATGGTGTTGCTTCATGCCGGACGCCTCTTTTTGCAGCGCCGTTTCACAGGTTCGCGTTGGCTGGCATGGACGACTGGGATTCTCCTGCTGGCGTTGCTCTGGTTCTTGGGATGGACTGGCTACTGGCTGGTGTGGGACACAAGGGCGCAACATGTTGCCACAGGATCGGCGCGGTTCATTGACAGTCTTCCGCTCTTTGTCGAGCCGCTCTCACGCTCTTTCCTGACCAATGACAGTGTTCATTCGCTGCTGTTTTTCCTCGTATTTTTTTCTCACATGTTGCTCCCGCTGGTCATGGGCATCGCTCTTTGGATGCATTTGATGCGTGTGAATCGCGCCCGGCTCCTCACGGGCCGCGCCATGACATATTGGATCGTCGGCTCTCTGGTTGTGATCTCCACGCTGCTGCCTGCCACCAGCTCAAGTCAGGCTGAGATGACTGCCAAAGCAACAGAGTTCACGATGGACTGGTGGTATCTCTGGCCTATCGTCCTGACGGATCGTCTCAACGGCGGAATGCTTTGGGGCATTTTCCTCTTTGGCAGCCTTGTGACGCTCACCTTGCCATGGTGGATGGTGAAACGGCGGATGAAGCCGGAGCAAAAGGCCCAGGTTGAAACATCCCGTTGCATCGGTTGCACGCACTGCGCCAGCGATTGTCCCTTCAACGCCATCACGATGGTTGCCCGCGACGATGGTAAGCCGTTTCCATCTCTCTCCTTTGTGAACCCCGATCTCTGCGTTGGTTGTGGTATCTGCGTGGGTGCGTGTGATTCGCAGGCGATCAACCTGCCCTGGCTGAACAGCCGAGACGAACGACGTGAGATCGATGCCTGGGTGGATGCTCAAGTGCTCAATGGCCAGAAACCTTTTCTGGCTTTTATCTGTCGCGAATCAGCGAAGGGCCCAGGTCTGTTCCAACTGAAATCTGAAACGCTCGAACTGCCGGGCTACCGCGTCCGCACCGTTCCTTGTGCCGGGTGGGTCAGCGCCGTCCTTATCGAACGCGCTTTGGAACGTGGCGTCGAGGGCATCCTGATCATTGGATGTTCCGAGGGCGATCCAGTCTCTCGCGAGGGTGGCAAATGGCTGAAGATGCGCCTGGAAGGCACGCGAGAACCCAAGCTCGATTTGAGAAAAGCCGATCCGGCTCGGATCCGTTTCATCAAATACGACCGCACCCGGCGCGCGGAAATGATTGAAGAAGCTGAAGCATTTCGTCAGCAACGTCAGAGGGGGCCCAATGCCAAAGTGCCAAAAAAAATCCAGGCCATTGCATTTGCCGTTGCATTAACCTGTGTGTTGTCCGGGATCATGTTTGCGCTGAGCGATTTTTCTTATCGCACTTCCAATGCATCCGAACCACAGCTCGTGGTCTCTTTCAATCATCGCGGCGATGTAATGCAGGAACGCACATTGACACAGGAGGAACGAGACAAACTGCTTCCGCACATGCGGGCTCAAGTGAGCATCTCTCGCGAGAAAACCCCGGTCCATCTGCGGATAACGGTGAATGGCAATATTGTTTGGGACCAGGCTTACGCTCCGGGCGGCCTCTCCAAAGACGGCCCAAGCGTCGCGACGGTGCGACTCCCTGTCCGCCCGGGAGCCCATGCAGTCAAAGTGCAAATTGCCGATACCGCCGATGCGACGCTCTGGACACATGAATGGGAACAGGAAGTTGTGTTCGAAGAGAAATGGGATCGGGTTCTCCTGTTCAACACGCGATCGGGATTCTCGCTCCATTGAGGAATGGACCGGAAGCGGGCGGGTTTTTAGCGGAATCATTCCAGAGGGATGAAGGAGACAAGCCAGCGGCAATCAGAGTGCCGCACCGGAGAACGGGCGAAGGTCGCATGCACCCGTGCCGGAATTTGCCAGTCGAAGCAGTGCGACCGCGCGCGAGCATTCCGTCCGCGGTAGCCATTAACTAACTACCGCGCATCAGCCAGCGCCCGGTTCCCCGCGAGTTCCTCCCTTACTTTCCTGACTTCTTCAATGGTGACAGGCGCGCCGGTGTTGCCCCAACTGTTACGGATATAGGTCAGGACATTTGCCATCTGCTCGTCCTTGATGGGAATGGGAGGCATCGCCCCATTATAATGTTTGCCATTCACTACGATCTCTCCCATTTGACCCTGGATGAGAATGCGAATGCTGCGCTCTTTATCTGCCATGAGATAATCCGATGGACCCAGCGGCGGGAACAAACCTGGAATTCCTTCACCATTGGCCTGGTGACAGGCGACACAGTTCTTCGCATACACACGCTTGCCATCATCCATCTGCGATTTTGAAATATGAACCGCTGCCACTGCGACACCCCGGCCGGCATTTTCTACCGGCGCACTAAGCGCCACGCTATCAATCGGTTTGTCTGCCTCGGATTTTTGAATCGCTTGTTCGGCGAGATGATTGCCGAGGTTTTCAGGATTGGATTGCTGGCAGCCTTTAACGACCAGTGACAGGCAGACAAATCCCATCAGCAGATCAACCGTGCGCCGCATCTTTTTATTCGCCGTTCTGCCTGCTGGTTTGCTCATAACACCATTTAGTTTGCCATGCTGTGGAATGCTTCCTTTGACGCAAATCAGAGATTGCAATGTTTGCGCAGACACCACGCACCTCACTGCGCGCCGAATAAAACTTCTTCAAATTGATCAACGTCAAATCTTTCGAGCGCTGATTCGGGATGATGATAAAGGTTAAACGCCTTTAGTCGTCCGAAAACTTCGAAACCAATAACACCTATGAAAACGCCTCCTTTCTTACGCGCCCTTAGGATGCCAGCGATCATCGCTGCTACCGTGAGCGCAATCGCATTCGGCACAATCCAGAGTCAGGCCTGTGAGGCCTGCAGCCTCGCAATGGCCCAGCGGCTTTTTAACAGCGAACGCCCATCGCTGCACGCCGCGGAACTGCAGTCGTTGATCAGTCGAGCCGAAGGCTCCATCGCCGCTTCTTTCCGCACCACACTCGCAAAAGCTGGCTTGCTGGCTGCCGTCACGCCGCCTCAATCTCCCCTGCGCACAGCATCCCCCTCAGCAGGTGGCTCAACCGCTTCAGCCCCGATGCAGCTTGCCCAGGCGACAACCGCCGCACCCACTGCGCCGCCTAATCCTTTCGCCAATATCATCGCGCGAGATCGCAATCTTGGGATTCCCGAAACGAGCTATGTCGAGCCGGGCACCAAGCCGGACAAACGGTTTACGATCACGATGCAGGAAGGCTCCGTGTTCATCGGTAACGGTGTTGTTTACGAAGGCTTCACTGTGGACGGCACGATTCCAGGGCCAACCATGTTGATGGATGAAGGGGATGTCGTCGAACTGACGGTTGTAAACAAAGGCGAAGTTCCACACGGCGTCTCGTTGCACGCTGTTTACACGCAGACCTCAAAGTATTTGGGCAAAATTGGTCCGGGAAAAACGAAGACCCACTTGTTCCGGGTCACACAGCCGGGCATCTATATGTACCATTGCGCACCGGGCGGCCATGCGATCCCGATGCACACTTTGCTGGGGCAATACGGGATGATGGTGGTCAAACCAAAGAAGACAAAATTCAAGATGGAAGAAGTCATGGGACGCAGCCCCGACCTGGATATCTACATGATCCAGCACGAACTCTATTCCAGCGGCAAAGACGCGGTCGAAGGAAAACCTTCCTACGTAATGTTCAATGGCGCCCTGTTTCGTTATGTCGAAAACCCGATCAAAGTGCGCCCCGGCGATTTCGTCCGGGTTCATTTCCTCAATGTCGGCCCCAACCTCATGTCAACGTTTCACATCGTCGGCATCCTCTGGGATTATGCTTACTGGCAAGGCATGCCGAATCCCGAAAATACCCTGGTCGGAGGACAAACTGTCCTGGCAGGTCCAAGCGACTCCTGGGTCGTGGATTTTCGCGTGCCGCCGGATGAAGGCGCTTACCTGATTGTGACGCATGCCTTCGGCTCAACGACACGCGGAGCCATTGGAATTCTTTCCGCCAGCAAAGATCATGAACGTTCGCCGACGATTTACCCGGATGGTCCCGCGTATTCACCGGAACAAATGGAAGAATACAAAGCCAAGGCTGTCCGCACCATCTCACCGTTCCTGCCCGGCTCCGAAGAGCTGGCCAATCCTTATCTCCTGCCGCACGGCGAAAAAAAACTGAGGGTCAGCATCATCGGAAACTCGTTCCATCCAAAAGTCGCGGAGGTGCCGGTGGGCACCACCATTGAGTGGACCAATGAAGAAGTGTTCACCTTCTTCGACGGCGAATTTTCCGGGATGCACGATGTGAAGACCTGGGAAGCGCCAGTCGATTTTTGGTCGCCGATGCTGGGTCATGCCGAAAAATGGAGTGTGACCCTCGACAAGCCCGGCGAGTACAAATATCTCTGCACACCGCACCCCTACATGGAAGGCATCATCCGGGTGAAATAAATCCCACGGATTACGCGGGCTATGCCTCGGTCTGAACTCATGAGCCCCGAACGACTTCTCGTCGGACGGGGTTTGTTAAAAGTTTTATGATAGTCGCAGAGGGTGACTCGGCTCTTTTTTTCTCTCTCTGGGAAAATAACAAAGCCGACTCACGTCAACTGCTACCCGATAGATCTACGCCTGTCCCGGCGCGCGGAAACATCGGATGGCCATCAACACTTCCTTTGGGTCGTCGGTTAAGGTCAACAGGTTCGAAAAATTCTTCATCCGCGCGAGCTTCGATAAGAGTGGCCAGGCCGGTTTGTTCCCGTAGAAAGGAGAGTTCTTGTCGTCGGACATCTCCCCGGGCTCCGGATTCCATGCCGCCACACCGAGCAAAATCATCGGACTCTTATACCCATAACTATCGTAATAATTCTGGCAGGCGTCCTGAAAAATTTCCTGGGCAGTGCCCGCGTTGCCCTGGGCAAAAATGACGCCGTGCGTCGCGATGCCGAGCAAACCTTCTTCCCGGAGACTATTCTCGAAGTACTTCGCAATATCACTGGCGAACACGTTCGGTGGTTCATGCCCATAAAACCAGGTCGGCACCCCGAGACTGCGGCAACGTTGGATGTCTTCCGGTTTGAAGTCGCGTCGCACTTCCCACGCCATCTTCAACCAATTCGGATCGCTATACTTGTCCGCGTCAGCCGCGGGATCAGCCATCCGGGCAATGGCAATCTCCAACTCAGCTTCCGGACGCCGTGCGAAGAACGCGCCCAGGTTCGCGGCCTCCATCAAACCAGGCCCGCCACCCGACGCCACAAGGAAACCTTCGATCGTCAGTTGTCTCGATAACTTTGCCACCTGCGAAAACACTGGATCGCTTCTCTTACGGTCGTGTCCACCCATCACCGCCACCACTCCTTTCCCCCCATTTCTCGGGTCGAACGCAGTCAACATCTCTTCCAGCGCATCGCTGATAAAATGATCGTGCAGACGACGGGCCAACATCTCATCGGCCCCGACCTTCACATATTGGATGGGATGCATCGGTTGGGAATTTTCATCCACTTTGATGAAACTCCTGTAGGTCAACCAGTCGGGCGTCTGGCGATAGGAATCCGGCGCGGCGGAATCGAATCCAGTGAAGAGTTCCTCCACGGTATAAAGCGAGGAATGAAATGGTTTGTAAGGTCTGCCCGGCAGGTTGGGAAAAACCAGGCCGTGATGTTGGGTTGCGATCGCGCTCATCTTCGGCCCGAGTGTGCAGCCGAGAAAAATGCAGGCGTCCTGCGCATCCTCTGCCTGCGGAAGAGCGGCCAGGGCATCATCGAACGGAGTGAGGTTGAGCGCCTGGAAAACCACGTTGCGACAGTGAGTGGTTTCGGTTAGCCAATTCTGGAAATTATTTTGTTGAATCCCGATCTTCATAGGTGGAAATGAATTTAATTCCGGCAGTTAAGCCGACCATGCAGTTAACGATGCAACTTTTTCCTGGGTATTAATTAGTGTTCATTCGCGGTTGAGCTGCATCGCTCCGGTCAGCATGACCGTTACCGGTTTTGATGCCTTCTCTTTTACCGATCTGGCGCATATCCACGCCGCTCGGATTTTGGAACACGCGCAATCCGAATTCAGGTAAAATCGCCAGGAGATGATCGAAAATATCGGACTGAATCCCTTCATAAGGGCCCCAGGCCGTTGTGTTGGTAAAGCAATAAATTTCCAGCGGCAACCCTTCAGGCGTCGGATCCAATTGCCGCACTAACATCGTCAGCTCCTGGTGAATGCCCGGATGAGCGCGCAGATAAGTCTCCACATACGCGCGGAAGGTTCCGAGATTTGTAATGCGCCGAACATTGACGAGCTCCTTCGCTTTCTCGCCCAATTCGCTGTTCCAGCTATTCAGTTCCTTCTCTTTACGATCCAGGTATTCCTTCAGCAACTTGAATCGCCGCAACGGTTCCCGTTCATCGGGAGTGAGAAAGCGCACGCTGTTTTGGTCGAGATACAAGGGGCGCTTAATGCGGCGCCCTCCCGCCTCCTGCATCCCGCGCCAGTTCTTGAATGGATCGGTAATCAGTTTTCGCGTGGGAAGAGTGGTGATCGTTTTGTCCCAGTTCTGCACTTTTACCGTGTGAAGAGCGATATCGATGACATCACCATCAGCATTCAAATGAGGCATCTCGATCCAGTCCCCCACCCGGACCATGTCGCTGGAAGAAATCTGCGCACTGGCGACCAATGACAAAAGAGTATCCTGGAAAATCAACATCAGGACGGCCGCCATCGCGCCGAATCCCGACAGCAGGATCAGAGGAGAACGATCAATCAGCGTAGCAATAATCAATACCGCCGTGACGATGGAGATCACCAGCTTGACCAATTGCAGGTAACCCTTGATCGGCCGCATCGAAGCGCCGGGACGCCTGGAATAGATCAGGTTAACCACATTCAGCGCCGCGCAAGCCGCAATTGCCAGGGTCAGAATGATGAAGGCGTTGCAGGCATTCTTCGTCACGATGATCGCAGCTTCCGGCATTCCGGGAATCAGCGTTACACCCCACATGATCACCATCGCCGGCATGACATTTGCAAGGCGTGGAATCACATCATGCTTTTCCAGTTCTTCGTCTCTGCCCTCGGCGGCAGATGCCCGGGCATGGCGGATGACTCGGACAAGCAATCGTTTCACCACAGCGTTCACCAGCCAGGCGGCCAGTGCGAGGGTGGCAATACCTGTCAGGGTGATTACCCAGGGAAAATTGTCGGCCAGTTTGGTGTATGCTTCTGCAAAGGATATGTCTGTAATGTGAACCTCCTGTTTGTTAATCGACTCCATCGCCGAAAGTTTGTTGTTCAATTGGTTTTGACCGCGCCGAACAACGAGTTGGACAGTATAACCACCTGAGGATTCATCGCAATGTTTCCCCTGCTTAAACTCATCCAAACCGTCGCTCGTAGTTGAAACATTGACGCCTGCCCTGACCGGCAATTAGCGTGGTGGCGCATGAGACGATCGAGACGGGACACGCAGAGAAAAGCAGTGCCGCTGTTCATCGGCACGCTTCTTTTGGGTGCGCTCAGTTGGTTTTATGTTTTTGTTCAGGGGCGATCCGCCTCCTCCACCGCTGAGACCGACCAATTGGTCTTGATTCTTTGGTGCGGCGGAGGGTTTGCGGTTTCCGGGGTGGCCGCGGCGCTCCAAAGGCGCGCGCCACTAATTTGGAGCATCGGTTTCGCGGCGCCGATGTTTGCCTGGGGACTGGTGAATACCCTCATTATGCTGATGAGCTCACAGTTGGTCTTTTGGTGGGCTGCCTACGGATTCGCCACGGTAGTAGCCGCATTCGTCGGTGCTCTCAGTGGAAAAACCTTGTCGAGAAGGTTTAAATCCAGGTCCAAATCCAGAGATTGAACACTTTATTTTGCCAAAAAAAAGCAGGCCAGGCTTCCAACCCTGTTTCAGTGTGATTCTTTCACTTGTGATCTTCTATAGCCTGCGAATCTGCAACGCTCCTGGCGGCAATCGTCGCTGCTCTGAACCGAAAATCTTGTCGATAGGTTGAAGTTTAGAGTTTCAAAAATCCGGATCCACGTTTTTGGTCTCTGACGTAGTTGTCATTTTTGAGATGGAGTCCTGCTCCCGAAAGCTTTTAGGGCAAAGAAATTCGCAAGGCTGAGAAGCGAAAGGTATTTATACAAGTTCTGCAATGACCCTGCTGATCTTCACAAAACAGTAAAACATATGTTTTATAGCCTTTAATAGTGCATTATATGGCAGCAAAACACGCCACGCGAGGGTTTGCAGTAGGCCATAAAAGGAAACCACACCACGCCTAGGGAAAAAACTTAGAATTATATTGTTTTCTCATTGGTGATAATGGTAAATCCGCTCCGCCAATCAGGAGGGCCGTCAACTGAGAATGACGCTCCGGAGCGAACACTGGGCACTAAGAGCCTGTCTGAAAATGTGGGGAATCAATTTTGGCAGTTGAGAAGGGTCGGGAGAGAGCGAAAGAAAAAGGGAGGGATGACTTGACTTAAGGCTTGGTCAGGGAGCGTTTCAAATATCAGCGA
>JACDHS010000221.1 GCA_013820875.1 Verrucomicrobiota bacterium
GCATTGTGAGATGTACTTAAAAAAAGTACAAGTCATAAACAGCTATATATCAACATATTACACCTTATTATCAGAGGCGTTAATCCAACCCTGAAAAGATGTGGGTAATGACAAGGCTTGGAGGTACCGGCTATCTTTTTCTTCGGTCCGAGGCAGTAGGCGAACGCATTATTGATATCACGGGTAATGAACGTTTTCATCAGTCCTTAGGTTCTAAGGTGCTTTCGAAGCTTTCGCGTCCCGGAGACACAGTAGTCACTACCAAGGGTAATAGCACCGGTCGCGCTGCTTACATAAACTCCGACTATCCCACATTCGTATACTCGCCGCACTTAAGTTTTTGGCGATCAACTGATCATTCCAAATTGCATCCTGGTTTCTTAAAAGAATGGGCACATAGTCCGGAATTCACTGGGCAGCTCAACGGAATGAAGGACTCGACGGACATGGCGCCATATTTGAGTCTCACGGACCAACGTCGTTTGGAAATCACGCTGCCTTCACCAAGAGAACAAGAGGGGGTTGTTCGCGTGCTTGGGACCTTAGGGGACAAGATAGAGTTGAACCGAAAATGCAACCGAGCTGTAGACTTGATGTTATCTGCCTTGTTTCGTTCGTGGTTTGTTGATTTCGATCCCACAGTCGCCAAAGTTGCTGGCCGCTGCCCTATTCATGTTTGCCCTGAAACTGCGAGCCTTTTCCCGTCGGCCTTTCAGGAGTCTGAACTCGGACTGATCCCTCAGGGTTGGCATGTGGAGCCAGTTTCGGAAATTGCCAGCTTTATCAATGGCCGCGCCTTTACTAAAGGAGCAACAGGTAATGGTCGCATGGTAATCCGTATCGCCGAACTTAACTCTGGCCCAGGGGGATCGACAGTTTATAACCACGTTGACGCCTCGGAGGAGAACATCGCCCGCCCCGGCGACCTGCTGTTCGCATGGTCCGGCTCACTCGATGTGTATCGATGGTATCGCGACGACGCTTTAATCAATCAGCACATCTTTAAGGTAGTCGACGTTCGTTATCCCCAGTGGTTCGTTCATTATGCATTGCATGAAGTAATGCCCTTCTTCCAAGACATTGCTGCGGACAAGGCCACCACCATGGGCCACATCAAACGCGAGCATCTTTCTCAGGCGAAAGTTTGCATTCCTTCCAAGGAGATTTTGGGCGCAGCGGACAAAATCTTTGAACCGCTTTACGCGAAACAACTCGCGAATGAGCGCGAATCGCAATCTCTCGCTTCGTTGCGAAATACTCTTTTGCCAAACCTCTTAACTGGTGAGATTCGCGTGAAACAAGCCGAGAAGCTAGCAGAGACTTTTTTGTGAAACGAGCGGGGCACCAGGAGATTCACGGTGAGACGATTGCTCAATTTGAGTTCAGTCAGGCCGGTTGGAATCCGTTTCGCCACTACCGTGACGAAGATCAGGTGGATCTGCTCCTGCGTCGCCGGCGCGAACCGTTAGACAGACCGGAATACCGGGAAATCCAAGTCAAATGGTGTCGCACTTGGGGCAGTGACGAACTGTCTGCATGGAAACGGCCTTTCTTCACTCATGAATCATGGCGCAATTTCCCTGCGGATGAATTCCTGACCCATCGCCCGGAACTCTTCGTCGCCATCGTGCTTCCGCAGCCGGGTGGCACCTATACTGGCGATTTCTTCCTCTTCACCAGCGAAGAATTTCACGCTCTTATCCAATGCGCACCGCTTCATAAACAAGGCGAGAGCACCCGATGTTTCACTCTCGCCTGCACACACGATCAACGTTGGTTCCTGTTGCGGCAACGCAACAAGTTTGAAAACGTCTGCGGAACTAGCGCCCGTGAGGTGACACACGCCCGCCGCAACTTCGCCGCTTTGGATCTATCATAACTCGAAGGACATACTGAACAATGCCAACGTTGCCACATCCTCGACCAGGAGACCGTCTGGAGGTCAAGGGACGTCAGATTCCATTCTCTTTTTGGCCCACGCGCCCGGCTGGCGGCCATCACGCTCTTCAATCACTACTCTTCGCAGTCGATCCTTGGATCGTCATTCGGGAAAGCATCACTGTCACCTGCGGAAAAGCCCAAAAGGCCGAAGCTCTTGCCTGTTTGGAGCAGGCTCGAGATTTTTTCGTAGCAGCTACCGAAGCTGGGGTCGTTGCCGCACGGCCTCTCGTTCTCTATTACAGCTTCATGAACTTGGTTAAGGCTTTTTGCCTAACCAGGGGGACACGGGCAACGTTCGACCAGGCGCAGCATGGTCTTTCAGAGAAAAAAGCTACAGGAGCGCGAGAATTGACCGGCGCATATCTTGAAGCTTTCAGAACACCTAACGGGAAGGGAGAACCCAACAATTTTGCAGAGTTCATGCTCGCCTTGCTCGGCACCAATCTTCCCGCTCCGAGCATGAGGTATGATTTGCTCAATTTGTTGCCCCAAATAGTCCCAGGACATCGACTTTGGGCGCAAGCTGCGAAGAAAACCGAGAGATTTATAGCGATCCAGGAGATACAATTCCGACATGATCGCACTGCACGCCAGGTGTGGTTAGAAGTTTATTTCGTCCGAGATGATCTAACCCGCCTGGGCATTAGCCATCAACGACTCGCTTCGGAGTCCCTCTTGAATACAACATTCAGAGAAATACAATGTGATGAAATTCACAATGACCGTGAACTGATTTGTTATGAACAAATCACTCCTTACACGTATGCGAATTATCCAGCGGATGAACTTCAGCCTTTAATCCAGCTACTGCGGCAGAAAATATGGCTGACGGTTGCAACGGTGCCGCCATATCGCCGTCATTATGTTTATCTTTCTCCCCCTGCGGAAAGAGCAGCCCTTCTGCCTCAGCTCTTGTCGATTTACGCTATAACCTACTATTTGGGCTCGATCACACGGTATCGTCCTCATCACTTTGATGCGATCGCCGCTACTCGTTTCGGGCCTCGAATCCAGGAATTCATCACCAGCCAACCGTTGCAATTCGTTTACTTGCTGGCTTCTGAATTTGCACGGCAGGACGTCACACGACCTTCAATCATTTAAATCGTTCCCGAAACGAATGAGCCAAACATACAACATCTACTGCGACGAAAGTTGCCATCTCCAACGAGACCAACACAAAGTCATGGTGCTTGGCGCAATATGGTGCCCGCTGGAAAAAACCCGCGAAATAGCCGTTCGTGTACGAGAAAAGAAAATTGCGCATGGGCTGCCTCCAGAGTTCGAAATAAAATGGACCAAAGTTTCCCCGGCGAAATTGGCTTTTTACCAGGACGTGCTCGACTACTTCTTCGACGACGATGATTTGCACTTTCGCTCTTGGGTTATCGCCGATAAAACCCAATTACAGCACGCTAAATTCAATCAGGACCACGACACTTGGTACTACAAAATGATGTTCGGACTTCTGGAGCCGCTGCTTAGCCCGAAAAGTTGCTATAGAATTTATTTGGACCAAAAGGATACGCGGAGTGCCGCTAAGGTTCGGCATCTACAGGAGGTGTTGAGCAATAACCTTTATGATTTTGATCGGAAAATTATCGAGTGGGTCCAGGTGATTCGCTCTCACGATGTGGAGCAAATGCAGTTGGCGGATTTGCTCATCGGCGCGATCGGATACGCTAATCGCGGGTTGAACCAGAATGCAGCCAAAAACGCGCTAGTTGCGCGCATGCGCGAACGCTCCGGATACACTCTCACTCGTAAAACCTTGCTCCGCGAATCAAAGGTCAACGTGTTCATCTGGCAACCACAGGAGGGCACAGCGTGAGCGACGGATGGCTTCCGGATTTGGTTCTTTTTGCAGACTCGGGGCGCGAGTGGAATACCTATGAAGCGGTCCTTTACGGCTGGTTCAAAAAGGACTTCTTGGATTCGCTTCCGCAATGGCCTCAGAAACGCGTTGGCTTAAAGCGTCAACCGTTAAGTGCCGATGGGAAAGTAGCTACTTTTGAGCACTTCATTTCCGAAGGAGAACACGAAAGCACCCGCACGCCGGACTTTCGACGCTGCGAACGGATTCGATGGCCTCGTCCGACGATCGAATCGTTTCAGAATCGCAAACCAACCGCAACGGATAGAATTGTTTGGTGGAGAAACCAGCGTCGCAACGAGTGGCGCTACCTCCTTGCGCTGCCGGATTTCAGCTATTTGGTCGTGGTGGCTGACCGTGGCGATTATGTCCTCCCATGGACTCAATACGCAGTGGATCGGGAGCATCAGCGTGATAAGTATCGGAAAGAATACGAAGATTACTGGCGTAAAAATGGCTGAAGCCGCCCCTTGCGGGACGGCCTCGTTACTCCTTCAACACATGGTTGATGAGCTGCAACAATATAGGCACAGGTTTTTAGGCTTGTAAATAGTGTCTGGCCGGAAACTCGTGTTTTTCAGCGAGGGCCGCGAAAAGGGTTGGTTTTACTTGGGGCGGGTGTGTCCGATTTTCCCGCTTTCGACTGTCATTCGCCTAATATCAGGTGATCGCC
>JACDHS010000157.1 GCA_013820875.1 Verrucomicrobiota bacterium
TGTTGCACTCTCAGACGTCCAATCCCTCGAAAAGCTTCATCTTCATCTCCAACATTCACTCCCCTCAATCCTCACCCCAATCAATGCCAGTCAACTTCAAATTAGTTTCCCGCCAGACACTATTTAGATGGAAAAGCGGCCGAATTCGGCCACTCCAACCAGTTTTAACTTTGAAGAGAGCCTCGGCATGGCTATTTTCCGTAAATGAAACGTCTTTTCGGCTGCTTCATTTTTGCTTTCCTGCTTTCCGCTATCCCGTTAATGGCCCAGACCGCGCCTGAACATGTCGAAAAAATCGACCGAATGACCCGGGATATTGAAACTTTAATCGCCGCCAACGCCGACCTGCAACGCCGCATTTCCACGCTTTCGGACGAACTGAACCGCGTGCGACAGGCGCAAGCCCGGTCAGCCAACGATACCGCCGTGCAGGCAGTGCGCGAAGATCTGCGGCAATTGGCTGAAAAAGTGCAGGAAGTGGACCGCAAACGCATCAGCGACAAGGATGCCATTGCCAAGGAAGTGGATCGGAGCTTTGAAAAGATTGAGAAACTGATAAAACAAGGTGGTGGTTCATCCGGATCCCGCACCCCTACGCCGAGTGTTCCCACAACCCCCATTCCATCTGACGGATTCGAGTATGTGGTGAAACCGGGTGACACCTTGTTGGCGATCATTCTTGCCGCCAACGGCCAGTTGCGGGAGCAGGGCTTGAAGCCGGTGACGCTGCAACAGGTTCAGGCTGCGAACCCGAATCTGAAACCCGAACGGATGCAGGTGGGGCAGAAGGTGTTTATTCCTGCCTATAAATAGATGCTGAATTTATCCCTTGTCATTCAGGGGAACACTGCTAATTTCTGCGACCTTTTATTATGAGAGCTGATATTCATCCGAACTATCAGGAAGCGGAAATCCGTTGTGCTTGCGGCAATGTGATAAAAACGCGTTCCGTGAAGAAAACAACCATCATTGGTATTTGCAATGACTGCCATCCTTTTTACACAGGCCAACAGAAATTCGTAGATACCGCCGGCCGTGTGGACAAGTTCCAGCAGCGTCTGGCCAAGACCCAGGCTGCCCAGGCTGCCGCTGCCGAAGCTGCCAGCAAGAAAAAGAAGAAGTAGTTTTTTTGCCTTTATTCCGCCCGTTGAAGCATTGCGCTTCCGCGGGCGGTTTTCTTTTTAATGTAGGGTTTCTCTTTGAAAATCCCTCCGCATTTATCCCATGGATCTCCGACCTCACATCGCTAATTTCGCGAAACGCTTTGCTGAAACTGAAGCGGCTTTAAGCGAGCCCAACGTATTCGACAATCCCCAGCGCGCGCAGGAGTTATCGCGGGAATATTCCCGTTTGAAGGATCTGGTCGCTTGCGGGAATGCCTACCTGAAAACGACTTCCGAGCTGGAAGAGAACAAGAAACTGCTCGAAACCGAGGTGGCTGATTCGGAACTGGCGGTGATGCTCAAGGAAGATGTGACCCGGCTCGAAGCCGACGAGAAATGTCTCGCCCAGGAACTTTATATAGGAATTATCCCGCCGAATCCGACCGATTCGCGTAACACCATTATCGAAATCCGCGCCGGGGCCGGGGGACAGGAGTCCGCTTTGTTTGCCGCGGATTTATACCGGATGTATTCCCGCTACGCAGAGGAGCAGGGATGGAAGATTGAGATGATGGAAAGCAGTCCCTCAGATCTGGGTGGTTTTAGGGAAATCATCTTCAGCGTCATTGGGACGGATGTTTACAAGCGTTTGAAATACGAGAGCGGTGTGCATCGTGTGCAACGGGTTCCCGCCACGGAAGCGTCGGGGCGGATTCATACCAGCACCTGCACGGTGGCTGTGTTGCCCGAAGCTGAAGAAGTAGACGTGGAAATCAAAGCGGATGACCTCGAAATCAATGTCTGCCGCGCGGGCGGTCATGGAGGGCAGGGGGTCAACACCACGGATTCGGCCGTGCGTATTTTTCATAGGCCATCGGGCATCGATGTTCGTTGTCAGGACGGACGTTCGCAGATCAAGAACAAGGCTAAAGCGATGACCGTCCTTCGCTCCCGGTTACTCGAAAGAAAGATCAATGAAGAAAACGCCAAGTACGCTGCGCAACGCAAGTCGCAGGTCGGCACCGGCGAACGCAGCGAACGCATTCGCACCTACAATTTCCCGCAGAATCGCGTCACCGATCATCGCATTGAAGTGACTCTCTACAGCCTGACCCAGTTTCTTGAAGGCGACATAGATGGATTAATTGAGCCGCTGGCCGCAAACGAGGCACAAGAAAAGCTAGCGGCCCTCAATGTCTAATTTTTCTCGGATTTTGTCCCATGCCCTATCACTTCTAGGGATAAGCTTTAGATTTTGCTAGTATTTCCCCCTGAACGTTCTTAAGTTTGCGAAATATCGACAGGGGAAACTCTCGAAATTCGCAAAAATGAAAAAAAACCTTATCTATCACATCGGGGCCTTATGGGCAGCCGGAACTCTGGGAGCATCTGCTGCCACGATCGTGAGTCAAGTCTCCGGCGGAAACTGGAACTCACCTTCTACCTGGATTGGCGAAGTGGCGCCTACCAGTTTGGACGACGTTCATATCGCGCCAGGAGCGAGTGTGACGATTGATTCATCCTCAGCTTGTTTATCCCTGAATATTGACAGCGCCAACAACGTTGGATCAAGTTTGACCATCTCGGCCAGTGGCTCATTGGTCGTGGGAGACGGTGATGGGCCATTGAGTATGGGATCAAACCTGGTTGTACCTTCCCAGGAATTTGAAACTACGCTTGAGGTGAATGGAACCTTGCGTTGCGGCCAGATTCACATGATGGCACGGCGTATTGCTGGCAAGGATGCGGAGTGCATGCTGCGTGTTAATAATGCGGCAGCACTTGTGGAGGTGAATGGAGATATCATTCAAGAGCGTAATGTGGCGCAAGGTAGTCTGCGGAACCAAATCCGCTTCGGAGCGGCTGGTACAGTGCGCGTTAAGGGAACATTTATCGCACTGGACGAGGGCGGCATTCCGTCCGTAAGTGGACCAGGAACGATCGAATACCACAACGATGGTCCACAACAGATCAGCGGGTTCAATTACAACAATTTGACTCTCTCAGGGAGTGGTCTTAAAACTGGTGTCGACGGGGTCATTATCAGTGGGATTTTGACGATCAAGGACAGTGCCGAGTATGATGGTGCTGCAGTTGATTACGAATTGAATTCGTCTGTGGTTTATGCGGGCACAGTTCCCCAGGTCGCGGGCCCTGAATTACCTCTTTTGGCTCCTGCGGGTTGGAGCTTTACGGTTTCCAATGTGCTGGGAGTGACGCTCAGTCAATCGGTGAGCGTGCCAGGAACGATCAGCTTGATTGCTGGACCGGTATTCACTGGACCCAATGTTTTGTCGATGGTCGGCGGGTTGACTCGTGTTGATGGTTACGTGGTCGGCAATTTGCAAAAACCTGTTAGCACCGGTTTGAACGTTGCTCGCTTGTATGAGCTGGGTTCAAGCAACGGCTACGGTCCGGTTTCGCTCACGTTTTCAAAGGTTAACAAAGCCGGTAATCTCACAGTTGGTTCGTCGGACGGCGATCATGCGAGCATCGGAACCTCCAAGCTCGATCCAGATCTGTCCGTGAACGTTAAGTGGGATTTCATACCGGGCGGGGAATTAGCGACTGCGCATTACGCTGTGCAGTTCAATTACAATGCTGCCGATCTGGACATTGATGCTTCCCCAAGCCTGCTCATTGCTGGTCGTTTTTCAGGAGGAGTATGGAGTTACCCTGTGGTATCCACTCGCACGGCAACCAGCCTGCAACTGAATGGACTCACCACCTTCAGCAGTGTTCAACTGGCTGAGAATGGTCAGAAAGAGTCGGCTATCATCACCTGGGCCACTCCTGCAAGCATCGTATACGGAACGCCGATCAGCGCTGCTCAACTGAATGCCTCAACTCCCACGCCAGGTTCCCTCACTTACTCGCCAGCTATTGGAACGGTTCTTGATGCTGGGGTTCAGACATTGTCCGTGGTGTTCAATCCCGTGGATCTTCTCACTTTTCGCCGTCTCACAAACACAGTGGAAATCCTCGTGCAGCAAACGGCATTGGTTGCTACGGCAGATAGCGTTTCCCGCAATTATGCCGAATCTAACCCTGCATTTACCGGCACTTTGATTGGTGTCGTAAATGGAGACGATATCTCGGTGACGTATTCAACCGTCGCTGATGAAACGAGCGCTGCTGGAGCTTTTCCAATCGTGCCAACTCTGAACGATCCGGCCAACCGCCTCTCAAATTACGATCTAACGGTGAACAACGGCACGCTGACCGTTATCGGTGGTGTGGTTCCGGTGATGCTTTCGATCGAACACCTGCCGGGTTGGCCAAATGTTGCTTCACGTTGAAGGTGGAGTAAACCAGGTCTGTCGCATCGAAGTCATTTCGGCGCTTGGTTCCACCTGGCAGGAGATTGGCGCTATCACCACCGGTTTGTCTGGATTCCAAACCTTCCTGGATCTGGACGCTACGAATGCGCCGAGTCGTTTTTATCGCGTAGTTACTCCGTAGTCGTGGATTGACCCCAAATGCAGGCGGCTGAATTGATTTCAGCCGCCTTTTTCTTTTTACACTGCAACAATTCACAATTTAACGATGCAACCTTTCGAGCATTTGGCTAAGTTCGCGGTATGGCAAATACTGACGAAACGCTGGGGCGCGTTACATTTCTCGATGGGCACGGCGATCTGCCGAAAATTGAAATCAGCACGCGTTGGAGTGATGCTGAAATTTATTTGCAAGGAGCGCACATCACTCATTTTCAAAAGAAGAATGAAGCGCCGCTTTTGTTCTTAAGCCAGGTGAGCCGGTTTCAGGAAGGCACCGCTATTCGCGGTGGGATTCCAATCATCTTTCCATGGTTCGGAGCACGGGACGGTCAATCAATGCATGGATTTGCGCGGACGCAGCCCTGGCGTTTGAAGGAGATACTGACATTGCCGAATGGCGAGGTGAGCGCGCGATTGACTCTGCCGGACTTGCCCGAAGCGGCGTTGTTTCCGAGGTTCACCGCTGAATACCTGGTCACAGTGGGTGCGAAGCTGACGGCTGAGTTGATCGTGCTAAATGAAAGCACCGACCAGGAGTTCGTCTTCGAGAATTGTTTGCACACTTATTTTCATGTCGGGGAGATCAGCGCGGTGTCGGTGCGTGGATTGCAGGGAGTCGATTACCTCGACAAGGTGGAGAACTTCGCGCGTAAGGAGGAAACGAACGAGGAGATTCGGATCGGCTTGGAAACGGATCGTGTTTATCTGGACACAACGGGCACTGTGGAGATTCACGACGAGAACCTGCGCCGCAAAATTGTAGTTGAAAAGAGTGGATCAAATTCCACCGTCGTTTGGAATCCATGGAGCGCTCGTGCGCAACAAATGCCTGACTTCGGTAATGATGATTATTTGGGAATGGTGTGTGTGGAGTCCGGGAATGTGGCCGAGAATAAAGTGACGTTGGACGCCGGCCAAAGCGCGGTTCTGAAAATTGTGCTGAGCACGCTGCCGCTCTAGTCGTGTACGCCGAATCCATCAAGCGATGGCTTAAGAGAAAGAGCCGAGCCGAAGCTGCCTTTGACGTGGTGGTGGCCAGCTTTCTTGTTGTGTGCTGCGTTGCGGTGATCGGGCTGACCTGGGGATTCGGCTACCTTATTGGCACGCTGTTGCAACTGATGATCGGAAGTTGGTCGGGTCATTCCTACAGGTCACTGTTCAGTGCCGTTTTTGCTTCGTTATTTCTGTGGCTGATCTTTGTTGCTCATTTTCGGCGCGAACGTGAATTGATCGGTGAGTTTCCAGATCTCCAATACATTGCTGGACGTGATTCTTTTTTTCCGTGGGCGGTTAGGATGTCGGTCTATACCGCCGGGGAAGTATTCGGCAAAATGATGGCCGATATCATGTTGATTGGTCCGCGATTGGTATTCTTTACCTGTTCGCTGTTCGGTAGGGCGGTCCGATTGTGGCGTCTGGATTATTTGCGTTGCGCGCAGATTCTCGAAGCGCTTGTGCGACGCGGCAAGCGCATCTCGTTTGCTGATCTGGAGCAGATCGTTCCTGATGCGAATCGGTTCCACGTTTTCGAGCAGTTGCGCGATATCGATGGGGTTGTTTTTCTGTTGAGCGAACCTGCTGGAGTGAGCCTGGTGCAGGATCTGCGCGCTGAGTTGCGTGGGTTGCCGGTGTCGCCGCTGCCTCCGCCTCCTCCGTCGCAACCAGAGTTTCATCCGCCGATTGAACCGCCGCCGATGGAGCTGCCAACGGAGCTGGGCGAATGCTTCTATTTGTTGGGAATTTCCGGTAAGGCTTCTTCGGAAGAGATCAGGGATGCCTACCGCCGAAAAATCAAAGAGTGTCACCCTGATCGTTTCATGCGCCTCGGAAAAGATTGGCAAAAACTTGCGGAGGATCGTTCCAAACAGATCAACCGCGCCTACGAAATGATTTCTGCAAATCGCGTTTAGCCGAATGGACATTGTTGAAAGTTCCGCGAAGTCGTTGACGGAATACGCGTGACGAAACAGGCCTTCGCCTGTCGAATAGATGGAAGTAGCTGTCATAAGCATCTATGGGTAGCCGACTAATAATCATTTTTTCACTGGGACTGAACCTCCTGCTACTGGTTGTCTTCATTTTCCAGAAAAGGAGCGGACCGCTTATAGGGCCAGCACAAGCTCCGGTGCAAATCGTCAGGACAACCGTTGTTGAAACCAGAACCAATGCATCGACAACAAATGTGACCGTAGCTCCACCTGGGAAATTTCGATGGCATTCGGTGGAGTCGGAGGATTACAGCACCTATATCTCAAATTTGCGCGCCATTGGATGTCCTGAGCGGGTAGTGGAACAAATCATCCTGGAAGACATCGAGAAGCTTTACCGGGAAAAACATCGTAAGGATCGGCCGGAAAAAAAACTGTGGATAACTGGATCCGAAAAGGAGGAACAAGAGTTTCGGCAGAGGGCACGCGCGACACAACTCATGGAAGAGAAGCTACAGCTCATGCGGGAGTTGCTTGGGCGGGAATTGGATCAGGAGGCCAGAAAACTTTGGGCCAAGGAACATGATGCTGGCTGGCTCTTTTCATTCTTATCGGACGATGAAAAAGCCGAGCAAGTGCTAACGATTGCACACCATTTTGGCCGGCAGATGGATGGAGTGCTATCACATAGAGGGATTGTCTTGGATGAAGACATCGAGCGCGCGGAAAAGAGTTACAGAGAGGGAATGACGCAGCTCGCTCGGATCTCGACACCTCAGGAATTCGAAGAAATTCACCTTCGGTTGACCTTAATGTTGAATTTTGCCTTTTCGGGAAACCTAAGTTCAATGCAGCTTTCGGAAACAGAATTGCGCCAGTTGATTGAACTGCAGAGAAGCGCTGAAGATCCCTTCCAGAAACTCCAGCAAATGAGCCGGGGCGAAATGGACGCCCACTCGAAACCGCAGTCTCCCGAATACATTGCACAGGTCCGTCAATTGCTGGGTGAAGATCGATTTGCCGAATTCCTGTGTGCGCAAGACATGGAAATGAATCGATTTCGCAAAAAATTTACGACTGCACCCGACACCGTCGTGAAGCTCTTCGAAGTGCAGCAGGCGACGCTGCGAGAAGCGGAGCAACTTCGAAACAATCACGATATGACCCGTGCGGAGAAACGAAGCGAATTGCGGGCACTCCAGGAGATTTCTAGACAAGCCATCATCGAACTAAGCGGTAGTCATGCTGCCGAGAACTTTCCAAAGATCGGCCTTAGTTGGTGGAAAGGATTGGAAAATCCATGAAAGCCTTTCTTCTGATTATTTCACTCGCGCTGAACTGCGCCCTGGCATTGGCAATACTTACGACAGGTTTTTCAACCACCGAAACGGATAGTCCCAAACCAATTCGGACAAAAGTTCTGACGCGAACCATCATTGAGGAAGTTGAACAGCCGGTTGGGACAAACACCGTTTCAACAGAAGTGGAACTATTTCACTGGAGTTCCATTCGAAGCACCAACTTTGTTGAGTATGCAGAAAAGCTGCGCGAGATCGAGTGTCCGGACCAAACCATTCGCGACATCATCACTGGCGAAATAAACGACTGGATCCTGGGGGGGCGGCGGGCTTTATTTGCCCCGTATGCATCTCGATTTTGGCAATTTGCCGCAAAGGGAGATATCGAAATGCCAGACGAATTGAAGCTGCCTCTAGGCGAATTGAAAAAGGCCAAAGCCGAGAGTTTGTCAGCGGCACTTAAGCTATTACAAAAACCAGCAGAACCGGCGAAATCCCGCCTCGAAATTGTTCCCGAAGAAATACGGGGTCAAATCCAGGAGATCGAAAAGAAGTATGCTGATCTGCGTAAAGAAATCCAAAATAACAAAGAGTTGAGCAGCACCGATCAGTACAAGCGCATTCAGGAATTGGAAAGACAAAGAGAGGCGGAAAGGCAGGGGGCCATGTCGCCGGAGGAGCTTGCTGAATACAAAGCACGCCGGGAGAGTTCGCAATTTCAGCAGCTCTATGGGTTTAACGCCGATGAGAAAGAATTGCGCGAAATCGCTTCTGTGTTTGCAAAGAATTCTCTATGGGCGCATGACCCGGACTTTCCGTCAGATCGCGAGGGAAAAGAAACACGAGCGAAGCAGCGAGACGAAGAACTTAAAGCCATGCTCGGAGAGAAGCGATTTGCAGAATTCAAGCGTGCTTCGGAACCAGATTATCGAGAGGCGTATAAAATCACCCAAGCCTACAATCTGCCGGATGATGCAGCAGTTCGCGCTTATGAAATGAATCAGGAACTGAAGGCTCAAAAGGAAGTGCTTCGGAAGAATCCATCACTCACTTCCGAGCAGCGCGACGCGTTGTTACAGGAATTGCAGGATGCGACAGATGATGCCGCGGCGGAGCTTTACGGTGAAAAGGTGGCCAGGACTCTGCGCCGAATTTGGGCTCGTTGATCCCGCTTTATTGCAGAAATGTAACTCGCCAGTTTAGTCTTTTTCGTTAGATTGATTTTTTATGGCCGTTAAAAAATCAGAATTTGGCCCGCAACATTTCATCAATCGTGAGTTGAGTTGGCTTGAGTTTAATCAGCGTGTCCTTGATGAAGCGCTTGATCCCACCACGCCATTGCTCGAACGCCTGAAGTTTTTCTGTATCGCCAGCTCGAATCTCGATGAATTCTTCGAGGTGCGAGTCGCTGGTTTGAAGCAGCAGATCGAAAGTCCGGTGGTGGAAAAGAGCATTGATGGGCTGACCTCGACCGAAACATTGCGCGCCGTGCAAAAGCGCGTTCGTCAAATGGTGGAACGCCAATATACCTGCTGGCGAAGTGAACTGTTGCCGGCGCTTGCGAAGAGTAAAATTCGTTTTCTCAGCCTGGACGTTTTGAACAAAGCGGACATGGCCTGGGTGGAAGATTATTATCGAACCAAGGTGCGTCCTGTGCTGACACCGCTCGGTTTGGATCCTGCGCATCCTTTCCCGCAACTACTCAACAAATCGTTGAACATGATTGTTCTACTCGAAATCGAGCAGGATGGAGAACTGCAAAGAAGATTGGCTGTTGTTCAGGTGCCGCGTGTTTTGTCACGTTTTGTTCGACTGCCTAGGAATGATTCCAGGCTCGATTACATCTGGCTTGGGCGTTTGATCGGCCATTACCTCGGGGATCTTTTTCCAGGCACGCGCATTCTCGGTCATTGGCTTTTCCGGGTGACGCGCAATAGCGAACTCTACATTGATGAGGAAGATGCTGCGAACCTGCTCAAGGCCGTGGAAGCCGAGTTGCACAATCGTCGCAAAGGCGACGCTGTGCGTTTGGAAATAGAGCTAAATTGCCCGCCGGAAATTCGCGGGCAACTGCTCGAACACCTCAATCTCGAAGAGGACGATGTGTATGTCATTGACGGCCCGATTAACCCGGTGCGATTGATGGCGATCTACGAAGGAGACCATTCGCCTGAACTTCGTGATAAACCTTTCATTGCACCCGTTGCAGCCAGGTTATCGGAGGAAGAAGACTTGTTCGTTGCCATTCGCAAAGGTGACATTTTGTTGCACCATCCATATGAAGGTTTCCGCAGTGTGGTGGAGTTCCTGGAACAGGCTGCAGAAGATCCAAACGTCCTTGCGATCAAACAGACGCTCTACCGCACGGGGGGGGATCCCAAAATCGTTGGCGCATTAATGCAGGCGGTGAGAAACGGAAAGCAGGTGACGGCTGTTGTGGAGTTGAAAGCACGGTTTGATGAGGCGAACAACATCCGATGGGCGCAGAAACTGGAGGAGGCTGGAGTCCACGTTCTTTACGGGTTGGTCGGTTACAAAATTCATTGCAAGATGACATTGGTGGTGCGCAAAGATCCAGACGCGATTCGGCGCTACGTTCATCTCAGCACCGGAAATTACAATCCGACCACTTCAAAGATTTATACCGATATTGGTCTTTTCACCTGCCGTCCGCAGGTGGGTGAAGATGCCACGAACCTGTTCAATTTGTTGACGGGAGTTTGCCAGTTTCCGGGAATGTACAAATTGCTGGTGGCGCCTTTTGACTTACATGACCGAATCATTCAACTCATTGCTCGTGAAGCCGAAAATGCGCGGAAAGGTCTGCCGGCAAAGATCATCGCGAAGATGAACGCGTTGGTGGATCGGGAAGTGATCGAGGCGCTTTACCGCGCGTCGCAGGCTGGCGTGAAGATTGAATTGATTGTGCGTGGGGTCTGTTGTCTGCGTCCGCAAATGAAAGGAATCAGCGATAACATCACGGTGCGCAGCATTGTGGATCGTTTTCTTGAGCATAGCCGCATTTTCTATTTCGAAAACGCCTGTCAACCGGAGGTGTACGTCGGGAGTGCTGACTGGATGCCGCGAAACTTTTATCGCCGGATCGAAGTGGTGTTTCCGATCGAGGACGGCAATTTACGTGAACGCATTTGCAATGAAGTATTGGACCTGACTCTACAGGACAACGTGAAATCGCGATTGCTTTATCCGAACGGTTCCTATCGGCGGGCGGAGGTTCAGCCCGGTGTGGCGGCGCATCGTAGCCAGGTTGAGTTCATGGCATTGGCACTGGGCAAAACGAAACAAAAAGTGAGTGACTCGAAAAGCAAGTATCCCCGGGTGACGGTGCGGAAGCGCCCTGTGGTGAAATGACGAGAGAGTGCAGGGTTGAATGGGGGCTCCGCAGTTCCCGATAAAAAATCGGATCGTTTGCATAACTCAAGATTCCCGTTGCCTCCTGTCTATTTTTCACGATTACTTGGCGATGCTCGTAACTGATTTTGTTTCTGCGCAGGAAAAAGAGAGTCGCCGGTTGATGATCGTGTTGCATGGTCTTGGCGACAGCATGGAAGGTTTTCGCTGGTTGCCACAGGTGCTCAACCTGCCATGGATGAATTACCTGCTGGTGAACGCGCCGGACGCCTATTATTCCGGTTTTGCGTGGTTCGATCTTTACACCGATTCCGCTGTGGGAATTAAGCGCAGTCGCGAATTGGTGTTCGAGTTATTGGAAGACCTGGAAAAGAAAGGTTTTGCACCGGAACATACGATGCTCCTCGGGTTTTCACAGGGATGCCTGATGTGTTATGAGGTCGGTCTTCTTTATCCGCGGTTGCTTGCGGGAGTGGTCGGGATCAGTGGTTGGCCACATGAACCCGAGAAACTTTTGGCTGAACAATCACCGTTTGCGAAACAGCAGAAGTTTTTGATCACCCACGGAACAAACGATCCACTCGTGCCTTTTGACAAAGTGAAACCGGCGGTGAAGCAACTGCAAGAGGCCGGACTGAATATTGATTGGCGCGAATTTCAGAAAGCCCACACGATCGCAGGGGAAGAAGAGATAAGCGTGATTCGGGAGTTTATCGGGAAGTAAGGGGAGGGTGGAGTGATGGAGTGATGGAGTGTTGGAGTGTTGGAGTGTTGGAGTGTTGGAGTGTTGGAACGCGTCCCTTTTGTCCATTGCTCCAACACTCCACTACTCCAACACTCCATTCCCCTCCACCCATCACCCCACTTGCTTCTTCTCAACCCGCAGGGTTTCGAATGCGTGTTTGAAATCCTCTGACCAGGGGGCGGTGCAGGTTAGCGGTTCGTTGGTCTTCGGGTGGACGAAGGTGATTTGGTAGGCGTGCAGCATCTGGCGTGGGGCTTTGTAGCCACTCGTTTGGGCAAACTTTGTGCTCTGGCGCGCACCATAGGTTTCATCGCCGAGCACTGGGAACCCAAGGTGTTGAAAATGGACGCGAATTTGATGGGTGCGGCCGGTGTGAATCGTGGCTTCCACGAAAGTTGCCCCCTTCAGCCTTTCCAAAACCTGGTAGCTCGTGTGTGCTTCGCGCCCTTTTGTTTCGTTCACCGCCATCTTTTTTCTTTGCACTTTGTGGCGGCCGATGGCGCCACGGAGATCGCCGGACTTTTTCGGCAAATCTCCGCAAAGAATTGCGTGATAAAGTTTTTCCAAAGTCCGGCCTGAGAATTGTTCAGACAACGCGATGTGCGTGGCGTCATTTTTTGCGACCACCAGGCAACCGCTTGTATCTTTGTCGAGACGATGAACAATGCCGGGGCGGGCGACTCCGCCGATGCCACTTAACTTTCCGGCACAATGATGGAGCAGGGCATTGACCAGGGTGTGTTCTTCGTTGCCGGCGGCGGGATGCACGACAATCCCAGGGGGTTTATTCAAAACGAGCAAATCTGTGTCTTCGAAAAGAATTTCCAGGGGAATGTTTTCTGGCTGTGCTTCGGCTGGTTTGGCATCCGGAATTGTGATTTCAATTTTCTCACCGATGCGCGGGTGATGCGTTGGCTTTACGACCTTCCCATCCACCGTGATTTGACCTTCATCCATGAGTCGCTGAATGGTTCCGCGGGAAAGTTCCGGAACCTGTGAACGGACATAAACATCCAGGCGCTCGGAACGAAGGGATTGTTCAACGAGAATAACGTGAGTGGGGAGGGGCATAGGCCTATTTGGTAGCTGCAGGTGTTTCTTGTTCCGTTTTTTGCGTTTCCGCGCGCCAGGATTGAATGAAGAGCAATCCAACCCCGACGCAGATAGCGCTATCGGCGACATTGAACGCGGGGAACCCGGCTTCCTGGCCACTGCGGGTGTAGATATAGAATCGGATAAAATCAACAACGTGACCAATGAAGAGCCGGTCAATGAGATTCCCGGCGATGCCGCCAAAGATCAGGCCCAACGAAATTTGTCCAGGCACAGTCTTGCAGTCGAAATGGTGTCGCCAGATGAAAAGACCGAGTAAAGCGAGCAGGGAAATAATGGCCAGCATTGCGTTCTGTCCGCTGAACATGCTCCAGGCCGCGCCGGTGTTGCCCCAGTGGACCAGTTTGAAAAAGCCATCAAACACGACCACGCCCAGGCCATTCCATTCCAGGTAGTGAACGACGAGTTGCTTGGTGATTTGATCCAGCGCGAGAATGCCAAGTGCAATCGCTGCCATTCTTTTATTAGGTGTCCAGGTCATCGCTTGTAAATTACTCGGGTGCTCGCGATCAGGTCGTGCAAGGCTCGTTTGTCATCGCGAAATGCCACAAACAAATAACCAATGTAACAAATATCACTGATACGAGCGCCAATGTATCGCAAGATAGCTCGACCATAGCCGATCCTGTCTCCATCCAGTTTAACAATTTTTGCGCCAATTATCATTTTGCCGAGTGTCGCCCCGAAAGTTCCATTCAGCAGGACGTGATAAAGAAAGTGCATCGGAAAATATATGGCCCATTGCTTCGCCAGAAACGGCAGGTAAGTGTTGAAAAATTCCAGTGCGTCCTCTGGAGTTTGCATCACAGGGGTCTTGGGCGGTTCGCCAGCGAAATCAAGACCGATCCAGCTCCAAACAGCATAAAAAGCGATCCACATCACAATGTTGTCCAGCAGGAAAGCTCCGACACGCGGCCAGAATCCAACCGGTTCAAACGAGTGTCGCGAGAGAGATGGATTCTTCTCATACACATCGCGAAGGTCCGGATCCAGTTCGGAGAATTTCGAGGCGGCAAGCCAGACTCCGACATCACTGCGGGCGATCAAGGTTTCCCGACCAATGCGCCCTTCGCGAATCCAGTTCTTCAATTCGTTGAGTGGTATCGGACCGTACTCGCGTCCGTCACCGCCAATCATTTTATAATCCATAGTAATACCGCTTCCGCCAGAGGCAGCGAATAGTCTCGTATGAAACTCCGAAAAACACAAAACACAATCAAAACCCCCCTTGCGAGTGTGATTTTAAACGACTGAGGTGGGGTGCAGCTAAGCCCAACGGGCCCCCGCCGGAACGATTCAGTTGAATGCGTGTTGAAACACGAGTTTCACATCAGTGCGGCACGGAACGCCGCATTTATGCGGCAGCAGACTCCCGAACCCCAAAACGGTGCCCAGAACAACTGCCGC
>JACDHS010000158.1 GCA_013820875.1 Verrucomicrobiota bacterium
CGATCACCTGATATTAGGCGAATGACAGTCGAAAGCGGGAAAATCGGACACACCCGCCCCAAGTAAAACCAACCCTTTTCGCGGCCCTCGCTGAAAAACACGAGTTTCCGGCCAGACACTAGTTATCATAGGTGGGGCGCTGTCCGGAGCGGCCACGGCTATTTTATTACTCAAGGACAAGCCGGACCTGCGCATTTTGATTGTGGAGAAGTCACCCGCGTTTACCCGTCGCGTGGGTGAAGCAACGGTGGAGATCAGCGGCTACTTCCTGATGCGCGTGCTCGGTTTGACTCAGCACCTGAATCGGCATCATCTCAACAAGAACGGACTGCGCTTCTGGTTCTACAACGAACGCACCCAGGCGCTGGATCATTGCAGCGAGATTGGCGGAAAATTTCTTTCCCGCGTTCCTTCCTACCTGGTCGATCGCTCAACTCTGGATGAAGAAGTCTTGCGGCGCGCGGCAGAGATGGGAGCGAAATTGTGGCGGCCTGCCACCGTGCAGAAATGTGAGTTAAATGCCGGCGCCCAACAGTTTCTCACGGTCAAACATAACGAGCAGACTCACAGAATCTCAGCACGCTGGGTGGTGGATGCATCCGGCATTGCCGCGATGCTGTCACGGCAAAACGACTGGTTTCGCCCGAATCCAGATCATCCAACCACGTCGGCATGGTCGCGTTGGAAGAATGTCAAAGATTTCGATGACCTCGCACTGGCGCAGAAGTTTCCGATGTGGGCGAAGCACTGCTTTGGCGCTCGTGGGACGGCGACAAATCACCTGATGGGCGATGGTTGGTGGGCCTGGTGGATTCAGCTTAAAGATGGGGATGTAAGCATCGGCGTAACTTTTGACCAGCGGCTGGTTGATTTTCCTGAAGAAGGTTCTGTGGGCGAACGGCTGAAGGCATTTCTTATGCGGCATCCTGTTGCGCGCGAGATGCTCGCTGATGCCACATGGATCGAGGGCGATGTGCATTGGCGCAAGAATCTTCCGTATTTTTCCACGACTTACGCCGGGGACGGTTTTGTTTTGGTTGGGGATTCGGGGGCGTTTATTGATCCTTTTTACAGTCCGGGAATGGATTGGATCACTTATTCGGCGCATCGCGCGCGCGATTTGATCCTTGGCCAGCAGTCGGGTGAAGAGACGCAGAAGCTGGTCATGATGCACAACCAGGATTTCACCAATAGTTATAACCGCTGGTTCGAAGCACTTTACAAAGACAAGTACCAGTATTTCGGAGACTTTGAACTGCTGAAGATCGCGTTTCTGCTCGACCTCGGGCTCTATTACTTTGGGGTAGTCCGAGCGCCTTTCAATCAAGGCTCGGCTGCCTTGTCCATTGCGAGCTTCTCCACGAAACGCGCCCTGCCCGCTTACCATTTCATGAGCTTCTATAATCGTCGGCTGGCGCAAATGGCGCGAGTCCGGCGACTGCGGGGAACTCTCGGGAAGGCAAATGATCAGCACCGGTTTATGTTTGGTGGTTTCACGTTTGCGGCGAACAGCCTGCGTCACATCGTCAAGGCGCTCGGCAGTTGGGCCTGGCTCGAGGTGACCGAAGGTTGGCGAAGCTGGTTCCTTAAGGATACGGATACGACGGGGTCGAAATCAGCGAAAACTGTTCCTGCCTCGACTTCTCAAGTGGAGAATCCAAAGCGATAATTTCTTCCAGAATCCGCTCGTAATCTTAATCCTAATCTCCCTGAAACAGATTGGAACGCTGACGCCTGCTCCCGCCCCCCCTTACAACGTCCCCCGGTGGTAATAGGGCATTCCCTTCATCATCCATCGCTGTGGCTCATTTCTAATAATGCGCAGCCCTGATATTTAATGAACGGACGGAGCGGCACATTGTTGATGTGATAAACCGTCATACCTGTTCTGTTTCGAGTCTTTTGCTCATCGCATCCGTTTTTATATGCAACATCGCATCCGGGAGCGAATACCCCGCGTTTTCAATCAGCGATACGACCGTAATCGAAGGAAATGCCGGAATGCAATCCGCAGAGTTCGTGGTTTCCCTTTCCAGTCCGAGCACAGAAGTTTTAGCCGTTAGATACGAGACGATCGAAGTGCCGGGTTCGCCGTGGCCTGATGATTATGAGAATCAGTCGGCGACTGCTGGCTCGGATTTCATCCATACCAACGGCCTTTTGACGTTCAACCCAGGCGAAATCAGCAAGACAATCAGCGTTCAAGTGATTGGAGACGAGATTCATGAATACAACGAAGGATTCGTGGTGCGATTGATCCAGGCGAGTTCCGCGCCGTTGGACCGGTCACAGGCCCGGGGAGTTATTCTCAATGACGACATTCTGGAAATAACGATCAACGATGTCAGCATCCTGGAAGGTGACAACGGCACAACGGTCGCCACTTTTACCATTTCACTCTCAAGGCCGACGCAACAATACCTGGCTGGTTCATGGTCCACTTCGGATTCATCCGCCCGGTCTGGAAGTAACAATCTCGGGAACGGCGGCTATATCGACTTCAATCCACAACCCGGAAAAACCAATGTCCTTTTGCCAATCTCCGTTTACGGGGACAAAGTGATTGCGGATGACGAAACCTTCCTGGTGAACCTTAGCGTTTTCTACGGCACAGACGTCCAGGTGAGCAAGTCGGGCACATGCACCGTCATCAACGATGACTTTTTTCTGAAGACCGAATCGAGTTCTGCCGAGGAGATCACTTTCCGGCTCGAAGGAGCACTGGGCGCAACTCATGTGATTGAGTATTCCACTAACATGATCGACTGGGTCAAGGTGAGCACCAATACGTTGTTCCCCGATCGCGTTCTCCATTTTGCCACTGACAACAAGAAACAAGGTTTCTATCGCGCCTCTCTGCAGCAGTAGAGTAGCGCCGTCAGTTCATCTACCGTGTCCACAAACAGGCGCATTCCGGGGTTGTTGAACAAAGAGTCGTATCCGACCGTGAAGTGCCGCGACACTCCCGGTGGCGTTCAGTGTAAACTTCGCGGTCACAAATTAGTTTTCATTGTATGAGAAAGAATCCAGATCGCGTCCGCGCCCACACAGACCCGGGAATCCTGGAGAAAATTGACCATCAGATTGAAGCAAACGTCCGGTTTTTTGCGACCCAATCCAAAGGTTTCATTTCCGTGCGAATCGATGAACTGGAGAAAGAGTGGGACATCGAACGGTATATTCAGATGAATGCCTCCGTTCTGGCGTTAAGTGGAGTGGCACTTGGGGCGACGGTGAATAAAAAATGGCTCTTCCTTTCAGCGAGTGTTCTAGGCTTTCTCTTTCAACACGCCACGCAGGGATGGTGTCCGCCGGTGCCAATCATGCGGCGCATGGGGATTCGCACCAGAAGTGAAATCGAACGGGAAAAATATGCTTTAAAGGCATTGCGCGGTGATTTCCAAAAGATCCAGCCACCCAGCGATGCCAACCAACTCGCACGAGCCCAGGACGCTTTGCGGGCCTCGGCCGTTTAGCAAGCATTCGGGCATTTTCCTACCCCGTGACGGGCATCCACCCGTAAAGATAAAAAGCCGTTGCCCGATTGTAGCAAACCCCGCTTTGTAGTCTTCTTTTACACAAGATGACGCATAAGGCAACCAACACACGCGACGTGAAAAGAACTGGGGCGAAAGCCGGGTTCAATCCGCCAACCGAAAGTGAAATCGCCTTTTGTGCCTTTGCCATTTACGCACAGGAAAATCCGCAGAGAGCAATGCAACTGTGGCGTGAGGCAGAAGCTCAGTTGATGGCGGATCGGCGGCACGATGCCGGGCTTCTGCGAGGGTCCGAGATGTGCCTGCGAAATTAGGAAAAAAATGATCACCACAATCTTCGAAAGTGAAACTGAGATCGGCAAATGCCGATGCGATTCCGAAGACGGCGAACGATGGCGCTTCGCTGAGCCTGATTACGCCACCATCTTTGCGCACACAGCAGCCACCGTGAATGGTCATCGCGGGATGCTGCGTATCGAACAGCATTGTTACCTGAGGCGCGGCGGAGAATTGCCCGACCAGCCATGGATCAAGCCGGAAGTGCTCCTTGAACCCACTCTTGGCTCTCGAGAAACACTCATTGAGATGGCGGAACAACTTCATACCCGGTTCATCAGCCGGGTGCGTGAAGAGTTTCCAGAACAATACATGGTCTAAACCAATTTCCAGTTCCTCCTGGAAAACAGCTCGTTATCCGTTTTGGGCAGCGAGCTGTTTATTTTTCCGGAGGCTCCCTGACATCCAGGAGTGCAAACGCTTTGCTCTTCAAACCGGAAAGCCCCCGATTACCGTGGAGCGCCTGTTTCCTTTAATCTGATGAGTGAAAACTCATGGCTACACCACCCGAAGGATCACGGCGACATAACCCATACGCCCTGCTTTTCTGCGCAGCCTTCCTTTACGTTTTCATCAACAGCTACTCAATCCTCTCGCCAATTCTCCTGGCGTTCCTCCTGGTAATCCTGCTCGCGCTGGCTGCGAATCCCGCAGTGGCCGCCCTGCGCAGGAAACTGGGAGGCCGTTCCATGGCCACCGGCTTGATCGTAATATTTTTCCTCGTAATAGCAGGCCTTACAGGCTGGGGAGTTTATCAGCCTCTTAAAAAATCCACGTCTCAATTTCTGGAACGTCTTCCGCAATATTGGGAGCGCGTGCAAAAGCCGCTGCTGAAGCTTCAGCAAAAAGCTGCTGTTTCGGAACAAAAGTTAAAGGAAGAGGTCACAACAGAAATTATACAGGAGGACGCATTAACAAACAGCACCACTTCGGTCACCAATGCGAATGCGCTACCGGAGCGCGTCCCGCGGAAGATTGAACGTCCGGCAGCCACACAACCTCAAGAAATGAGTTCAGATGGTTTCATCCAATCCGGTCTCAGCCAGGCGATGACTGGAATCGCCGGAACGTTCAAGACCGTGGCCACAAATGCATTTAGCTTCTTAATGATCGCGATCACGGTGTTTGTCGGAGTCATTTTCACACTGATAAACCCGCGCCCGATTATGGCGTTCACGTTTGGGCTCGTGCCGGAAGTCCATCATGACACCGCCCAGAGAATTGCAACCCGGATTATCGGCATGATTCCGCGCTGGGCGTTTGCAACGCTTTTGGGTATGGGGACGATCGGCACGTTGGTTTTCCTTTCCATGTGGTTCATCCTGGGATTTCAGGATGCGCTGGTTCTCGGGCTGATCGCCTTTGTCCTGGAAGCTATTCCTTACGTGGGCCCCATACTCGCCGTCATCCCTGCTATTCTACTTGCGTTTGGAAAAGGTGGCATGACGCCACTGTGGGTAATCATTGCCTACGCCTGCATCCAGGCAATCGAAAATAACCTGGTGGCTCCGTTGATCATGGCCGGGCGACTAAAGCTTCATCCCCTGGCCGTGCTATTTGCGATCCTGCTTTGTGCCATCACGTTCGGAGTGCTCGGAGCTATTCTGGCCGCGCCACTGGTGGTCATCTTCAATATTTTCTACGAAGAGATCTATCGGCCACGGTTTCTCCCGAATGTCTCAGGCAAACAACTGGATGATATGGCCGGAGACATTCTGAACAAGCGTCTGAAAGACAACCCAACAACATCTAAATCTAAACAAAAATGAAAAGAGAGAACGAAGCGGGAAATCGAACGACGCAACTCAAAGCCTCCTCTGCTCTCACATGCGCCAGAAAAAAAACTACCCCTTCAAGGAAACCATTAACTCGGCTCCGTACTTTAGCGGTGGAGCTGAACAGTTGCGCACCCGATTGTTGCCCCCGTGACTGCTGCTTACTGTAAACCTCGAAATTCGGGCAGGATTTACCGGCACGAACAAATATTACTCAGGAATGGACCTATTGGCATATTGGAAGTTGAAAGAGCGCCCGTTTGAAGCGACATGGGACACCCGCTTTTATTTTCAAAGCCGCGATCACGATGAGGCGCTGAATCGCCTTACATTTTTGGTCGAAGAAAAAACGATGAACATGGGAATGCTGACAGGTGAAGTCGGCTGCGGGAAGACTTTGACCCGTGCCGTCTTCACAAAACGGCTCAACCCGGATCGTTACTGTGTGGTGACGCAGGAGAATTCTGCATTTTCGTTCAGAGATTTGCTCGGCGGCGTTCTTCAGAAACTGGATCCCAATGGCAAAGGCCATACCAAATTTGCGCGGTGCGATCGTCTGAAACTGATCACTGAAAGATTTCATGCAGAAGAAAAGCATCTGGTCCTTGTTTTCGATGAAGCGCAGGAAATGTCCCCCGGCGGGTTGAACGAATTAAAATTGCTCACCAACTGGAACGGTGGCGGACAAAATTTCCTTACCATCATCCTGCTGGGCCAACCCGAGTTGCGCGGTCTCGTCTCTCGACTGCCCGCAATTGACCAGCGCATCAGCCTTCGCTTTCACCTCGGGCCAATCACTGCGCACGAATGTTCCGCGTATCTGCGCCATCGCCTGATCGCTGCCGGCCATTCCCATGGTGAACTGTTTCAACCGCAGGCTGCGGAACGCATTTTCAATACATCCAAAGGTATCCCACGTGAAGTAAACCGTCTCGCCAAGCTCGCCCTTGAATATGCGTGGCTTTGTGAGATGCCCAGTGTCATGGAAACCGCAGTGGACATGATCGTTCGCGATCTCTCCCGCCACCAAACTCTTTGTGCCGCATGAAAGAACAACTAAGTATCGCCGAAATGCGCAAAAAGCGCACCGCCCCAACCCCCGACGCGCCGGACACCGAAAACGGTGCAGCGAATGACTCATCAATCGCTCTGGAAGAAGAGGAAATCTGGGCAAGAACAACGACGCGTCCCACCCAAAGCAGGATGCTTCCCGCAAGGCCTCAACCCTACTCTGATGAGCACCGGGATGATGAAGAAGAAAAGATTACACTGCCTTTCGATCCGTACCGCTTGTTCGACGCACTGAAGAAGCGGCTTGGATGGTGCATTCTCGCTGGCTTTCTAGGAGCTGGACTGGGCATCTCATGGTTTCACTTTGGGGCAAAATCAGAGGTCAGTGTCCATCTGGCGCGCCAGCACATGCCGTCCCTTTTCCGCGCGAGCAGCGAAGATGGAGAGGGGTTTGAGCCCCCCAAATATACAGACCAGGCGCTGGTCAGTATCATGCAATCACCAGAAATGGTGCGTCGAGTGGCCGAAAAACTCAATCCGCCGTGGCACCCAACGGACCTCGCCAAAAGCATGCTCATTTATCCGGAACGGGAGAGCGAACTGATTGCCATCACGTTCAAGGGTAAAGCTTCGGCTGAGGAAGCAGCCAGCCTGGTTAATTTCTACGCAACCGAAGCACTCGAAAGCACCAGGGAATTGCAGAGTAGCGCCGCACAATCATTCAAGGACTTTATCAGCAGAAAGCTGACTTCGGTGAACAATGAGTTGATCGAATTAAACGTCGAAATGGACAAGATTCCTGCCGCTGCTCGAGCGGTGGATCGAGATCGGCAGACCGAAAGTCTATTGGCCCAACTGACTGATGTGGAGACGCGCTATGAACTCGCGCGCATTGACCTGGAGGTCAACAATCCAATTAGCGATAAACTGCAACTGGCTCGTGAAGAACTCAGCGAATTGTTGCTGCGCTACACCGAAGCGCATCCCTTCGTCCAGCGGCAACAGGAGAAGATCAAGTCCCTGGAAAGCCAGGCGGCCAACACAAAGGATGGTCCTCGCACAGGACGAAGCCTCGAAGATCTGCGGGCGGACAATGTGCATATGGTTTCTTCGGACGGCCAACGCAAGTCGCTCTCCAGGCAGGTGGACCAACTCAAATCGCTGCGGGAATCATTACAAGACAAAATAAACGGCATCTCTCAAGGTGATCTCGGTTACACCCTTTTGAAGAATCGCTTCCAGGCCTTGCGCAACATCAGCGCAACCCTTTCAAGCCGCCAGCGCGAGGCTGAACTGTTTCAGGATAATCCTCCCGGCTATTTCAGCATTCTCGCTCCTGCTTCTCCAGAGGCGGTGAGCACAAAAAATCATCTGAAGAAAACCCTGATCTTTACCGTGTTCGGCGCACTCTTCGGTTTCTTTTTTGTCGCCGGCTTCGTGGCAGTCCGTGAAGTGCTCGATGACAAAGTTCGCAGCCCGGCGGATTTGGAACGCGCGACAGGTTTGCCAGTCCTTGGAACATTGGGCGACCTGGAAAAGATGGATGCCGCGGCACAGAAAGCCTGGGCATTCCGCACATGGACAATTCTCAAAGGCAAACTTTCCGAGTCCCAGACTCACGGACTGGTATGCGGTTTCATTTCCACTCATCACAATGAGGGCCGCTCCACCTGGATCAAACTGCTGACCAGCAGCGCCAATGAAAGAGGGTTGCGCGTCCTGACCATATCCACAAAACCATCTGAGGCAGGCTCCTTGCACCCGCACGAAACCCCTTCAGACGAGCAAACAAAAAAGGAAGAGGAAGCTCTGATGAAAACATTCGAATCCAACGTCCTGGCATCGCCCGGACAAGTCGCAAAACATCTCCGGGATCCATCGAACGCGTTTCCCGTCGTCCACATTCCCCTGCCCGGCTGGGTCTGGAACCTGGAACGGCGCAAGCAATGGCAGGACGCCCTGGCACAGTGGAAAGCCATCGACAAACTGGTCTTGCTGGTGGAATTACCGCCGGCTTCACAACCGGAGTCAGTCTTGTTGGCTGAAAAAGTGCCGCAACTCATCTGGCTCTCCGAAAGCGGCAAAACTACTTTGAAAGAAACCCGACACCATCTGGAAACATTGCGTCACGCTGGATGCAATCTCGTAGGCACTGTGATGAATCGTGAACCGGAATCGTTCTGGCGCAGCCAGCTTTCCCGCTGGTTCGGATTTGTTGCCGCATTCATCACCCTGGCCGCCAGTTCGACACAGGCGCAACCAGCCACCGGAGCCATCCCGGCAGAGCCCCAGCATAACTATTCCTTTTCTGTCAGTCGCGAGAACCGCGCTCCCTGGCAACAGAAGCTGACACTCGGCCCGGGCGATGTTCTGAACCTGGGCTTCTTTGGAGAGACCAACCTCACTAAGAATGAAGTGCCGATTGGTCCCGATGGACGGCTCAGTTATCTGCAAGCCACAGATGTCATGGCCGCAGGTCTTACGGTGGACGAATTGCGTGAGCGGCTCGACAAGGAATTATCAAAATATTATCGCGCGCCAAGAACCATGGTCACACCCATGGTTTATCAGAGCAAAAAATATTATGTCCTCGGCAAGGTCATGAAGCGTGGCGTTTTCACTTTGGATCAACCGATCACCCTTCTCGAAGCCATCGCGCGGGCTGAAGGGTTGGAATCCGGAATGTATAACCGCAACAACATTGAGATGGCCGATCTTTCACGCAGCTTTCTGATCCGGGACGGAAAACAGATTCCCATCAACTTCGAACGACTGTTCAACGAAGGCGATCTGTCGCAAAACATTGCAATCCAACCGAACGACTACCTTTATTTCCCGCCTGGGAACCTGAAGGAGGTTTATGTTGTCGGAGAAGTCATCGCGCCCGGCGTGGTCATTCATCACGCGAACAGCACTTTGATGGGCGCCATTGCGGATCGCGGCGGTTTCAACCCAAAAGCATATAAGTCCCGCGTGCTCGTCGTGCGAGGTTCCTTGAATCGTCCGGAGACTTTTGTGGTGGACACCCATTCCATTGTTGATGGCCGCGCGCCCGATTTCCAACTGCAGCCCAAGGATATTGTTTACGTAAATTACCGCCCATTCATCCGGGCGGAGGAACTGCTGGACCTCGCGGCCACCGGCTTCATCCAATCCGCAGTAACGACCTGGACCGGCCAATACATAGGGCCGTTCATCACCAAGCCAATTTTCCATGGAATCTACAAGAACGACTAAGCACACATTTATGAAAACATTTTTCGCGTTGTTCGCATTGGGGATCATTGCCACCGGATGCACCCAAGTGGGACCTAAATTTGATCCGTATGCTCCCGCTCACGTCGGCGAGGGAGTTGGTGAGGTGGACACACTCGACCTTACGGCGATGCCTAATCGAATGGATCCCCGCCTTCTCGAGTCGCCTACCACCCCGTTTACACTCGGCCCCGGGGATCGCCTGGAAATTGAAATCCTCGATGAAGGAGCGGATCCCGCCGAAACAAGGGCGCTGGTTCCAGTCGGTCCGGACGGCAAAATCTATTACAGTCTCCTTCCCGGCATGGACGTGTGGGGATTGACGGTCACGCAAACCAAAGAATTGATCGAACAGGAATTCTCCAAATTCTTGCGAGAGAAACCGCAAATCGGAATCACGGTTCGCAGTGTGGAAAGCAAAAAAATCTGGGTGCTTGGCAGAGTGCAGGCTCCCGGCGTGTTTCCAATGTCAGGCGCGACAACTTTGCTGGAAGCGCTCTCATTGGCCGGTGGAACTCAAAGCCACAGCGGCAATCTTGATCCGAACCAGATTCTGCCCGGAGAAGAAATCGCCGATCTGCGCCGTGCGTTCATCGTTCGAAAAGGCGAATTACTCCCCGTGAATTTTCAAAGCCTGCTCACGCAAGGCGACATCTCGCAAAACATTTACCTGCAGCCGGATGATTTCATTTACTTTCCCGCGGCTGCCGCGCGTGAAGTTTATGTCCTGGGCGCTGTCAATCAGCCTCGCGCTGTTCCCTATCAGGAAGGAATGACACTCGTCGGCGCGATTGCCAATGTGGCGGGAACGTATAAAGAAGCTTACGACCAACAAGTTGCAATCGTGCGCGGTTCCGTATCTCAACCGCAAATAGCGATTGTGAACTATAAACAGATTGCCAAAGGCCAGGCAAAGGACGTCGCGCTGGAACCGGGTGACATCATTCATGTGCCGCTCGAACCCTACCGCCACCTGCGCCGCTACGCGGACTTGATTCTTAACACGTTCGTTACTTCCGTTGCCATCAACGAAGGAACGCGTTCGGTTTCCAGAGTCGCGGCGCCAACAGGCGTTGTGATTCCGCTCGGAAGCAGCATTACTGTCACGCCACCTATAACCGTCCCGGCACGATAGAATTGTTTGCTTAGCGAACAGGGAAGGCTGACTTCATTGACTGCCACGAATCGCCCGCCAGGCAAGCAGCGCCAGAACGACTGCCATGAAAATTAAAATCCAGTGGCTCGGCATCATATGTCGTAATATAAGCGACACCAACTATCGTGCCACTGGGTGCTTCGCCTGAACTTTCTATCGGCAGGATTCGACTTTGCATCGCGCCGCGCTGACGACTGATCCTACGGACAAGCCAGAACTATAAATGAGACGAACCGCTCTGCGGTTACGCCGCGCTCCGTTTTCATGCGCGCCGCAATCTCCCCCTCTTTTAATCACGCCCGTATCCGCCGGGCGTTTAACTTGGCGATTGCAAATGTAATTCCGGATAGTCGCAAGTCGTGAGGACTCCCGCACGCATTCGACAAACCCTACGGCAAGCGGATTACAAATCCGCCATACAGCAGGTTGGAAACGGTTGGAAACCTGCAAAACTAAAATTGAAAACCTTTCAACTGAACTGTTTAATCCTTCTCTTGCATGAGATTTTTATTTCGATTTGCCCTCGTGGCGTTCTGTTCGATTCCTGCCTTGTGCCTCTTCGGGGCAGAAAAGCCTTCCAACCGCGAGGTGGGCGAAAACAAAGCCACCCCGACCAGCCGCATCAAGGCGGTTAAGGATTTTAAGGTCGAGCTGCTTTATTCCGTGCCGGGTGGCGAGCAAGGGTCGTGGGTGAATCTTTGTGTAGACCCAAAGGGCCGCATTTTCGCCAGTGATCAATACGGTGGACTTTATCGCTTCACCCCACCCGCCCCGGGCGAACCACTTGACCCTGCGAAAGTGGAAAAAGTGCCCGCACAGATTCGTGCCGTGAACGGAATGCTCTGGGCCTTCGGCGCTCTCTACGTCGGCGTGAATGATTACGAGAAGAAAATTCCCAGCGGTGTTTATCGCATCACCGATTCGGACAATGACGACATGCCCGACAAGGTGGAACTGCTTCGCCAATTCAAAGCAGGCAGCGATCACGGTGTTCACGCCATTCTACCCTCACCGGATGGCAAATCGCTGTTTCTGGTTTGCGGCAATAACGCGGACCTCACCCCGTCGAGTTCCACTCGGGTTCCGTTCCACTGGGGCGAAGATCATTTGCTCAACCGGATGCCAGATGGCCGCGGACACAATCGTGATCGTCTTGCGCCCGGCGGCATTATCTACCAGTTCTCGCCCGACGGAAAAGACTTCGAAGTTTATTCATCGGGCTATCGCAATATCTTCGATGCCTCGTTCAATCGTGATGGCGAGTTGTTCACCTACGATGCCGATATGGAATACGACTTCAACACGCCGTGGTACCGGCCCACACGCATCAATCACGTCACCAGCGGCAGCGAATACGGCTGGCGAAATGGCGCGGGCAAGTTTCCCGAGTTTTATCCCGACAATCTCCCGGCCGTTCATAACATCGGCCCCGGATCGCCCACGGGCATGACCTTTGGTTATGGCGCGAAATTCCCGGCCAAATATCAGAACGCGATGTTCGTGCTCGATTGGAGTTGGGGCAAACTGTATGCGATTCATCTCCAGCCAAACGGTTCGAGCTACACCGCAACGAGGGAAGAATTTCTTTCCGGCGCTCCACTGCCCTTGACCGATGCGATCATTCATCCCGGCGACGGCGCAATGTATTTTGCCATCGGCGGACGCAAGGTGCAGTCAGGTTTCTATCGCCTGACCTACACCGGAACTGAATCAACCGCGCCGGTAAAAACCGGTTCCACCGCCAACGCAAAAGAACGGAAATTTCGCCACGAACTTGAAAAGTTCCATGGCAAACAGGACGCAAACGCACTCAAAGCCGCATGGCCTCACCTCGATCACAAAGATCGTTTCACTCGCTGGGCTGCCCGCACTGCCATCGAACATCAACCACCCACAACCTGGGCCGAACGCGCGTTGACCGAGAAAAACCCGGGACGCCAGGTCGAAGCCTTGCTCGCACTGACCCGTGTGACCGGCATTGATCCCCAGCATCGCAAGCCCACCGACGCTCCCGCGGACAAGGCAATGCAGCAGAAAATTCTCAACGCATTGACGAAGCTCAATTGGAAAAAGCTCAATCACGAGCAACGCCTCACACTCGTCCGCACCTACCAAATTTCCTTCGTCCGTTTCGGTCGCCCGGATGACTCGACCATTCAACGCATCCTCGCACAACTCGACCCGCAGTTTCCCGCGCCAACCTTCGACTTGAACTGGCTGCTCTGCGAAACCCTGGTTTATCTCCAATCGCCCACGGTTGCCAGCAAGGCGATCGCCTTGATCAAGGACGCGCCGGGCCAGGAAGAGCAAATGGAATACGCCCGCTCCCTGCGTTTCCTCAAAACCGGCTGGACTCCCGCTCTCCGCACGGAGCAGTTCGAGTGGTTCCTCAAGGCGGCGAACTATCGCGGCGGCGCGAGCTTTGAAAAATTTCTTGAGTTCATCCGCACCGATGCCGAAACGACCTTGACCCCGGACGAAAAAGCCGCACTGAAAACGGTGCTCGCGAAAAAGCCGGTGAAGAAATCCCCGCTCGAAGCAATGGCCGAAGCACTCGCAGGCCGCACCAACATGACCGAGTGGACACTCGAAACTATCGCTCCAGCCGCCGAACGCGGACTGAAAAAGCGCAACTTCGACAATGGTCGCAAGATGTTCGGCGCGGCCGGCTGCTTCGCCTGCCATCGCTTCGGCAACGAAGGCGGCATGACCGGACCCGACCTGACCGGTTCGGGTGGACGTTATTCCGCGCGCGATTTTCTCGATCAGATCCTGAACCCGAGCAAGGAGATCAACGAACAGTTTGTGCCGATGATCATCACCCGCAACGACGGCGAAACCATCACCGGCGTGATCGTCAACCTGAACGGCGACAACGTGATGGTGAACACCGATCCGGCGAATCCATTCCAACAGGAAAAGATCGATCGCAAACTGGTGAAAAGCATCGAGGTATCGAAATTCTCTCCAATGCCCGAAGGATTGCTCGACCTGCTCACCGAGGAAGAGATTTTGGATCTGACCGCCTACGCGCTCTCTGGTGGCGACCGGAAACATCCGATGTTTCGCTAATGGACGGAGCGCTCATCTGAACGTTCTTGCCAAGATTCAAGCGGTGGCCCGGACTTTTCCAGGTTGCAGGCACTATGCCAAGTATCGTTACGTGAATCTTGGCCACTGTTTCACTAAAATAGGGTCTGTCCGCAAAACGCATTGGTTAATGTGGGAGCGTGTTCGGTAAATGGAAAAAGCAGACAATATCCTCAAAGCAAAGGGTTTTGGCTGAAATCGGTAAGTTATAACTTCCGCTGGTCTACCGCCGCTTAGTTCAAGAATCAAAACGCCGGTCGTATCTGCAGCGCGAGATTCGCGGTGCGAAGCACTCCTATTCGGTGGGGTTTTCCTGCGTGAAAACCCTGAC